>NZ_JAJBNQ010000006.1:0-127618 GCF_020538025.1 Blautia sp. MSK17_66 | reverse complement strand
AAAAACTGGAAAATACAATAAAGGATTATGTGGAAGAGGATATAAAGAAAAAGGAAATTTTGAATATTTTAGAAAAATTTTTAAGTGATTTAAAAGCAGGGGACAGGGATATTTTTGTCAGGCGATATTGGTATATGGATAATATTAAAGACATTGCAAAAAGACATGGATGCTCTGAGACTAAAATTAAATCTAGTCTTTTTCGAAGCAGAAACAAATTATGGGAAGAGGTGAAAGAAATCATATGAAAAAAGAAAACAATTTTTTAGATCTGATGGGAGAAATAGATGAAAAATTTGTTTATGAAGCTTCCTTGCCATGGAAAAAGCGAAATGTTAATTTGAAATTTAAATTAGCAAAGATTGCAGCAGCAGGAGTTGTAATAGCATTATTGATAGGAGGTTTGGGACATCCGCATGAGATAAAGGCGGCCTGGGAACAGATTACTTCGTGGATTCAAACTGCATTGGGGATTAATGAAAATGTAGAATCATATATAGATAGTGTTGGAAAAACGATTACTAAAAATGGAATTTCTATTACGTTAGATGAAATTGCTGTTGATAAGGAGAATTTATGGGTGGCAATATCTGATAATATAAATGATTCAAAAGAAAAAGAGACTATTCTACTAACAGAAGTGGAGATAAATGGAAAAGCGGCACAGTTAGATGGAACATATGCTCTGGAGAAAAAGGAGAACGGAACAGATGGTCAGGTTTGTCATTATAGGTTGGAAGATACAACTATTAAAGATAATACAGCAGATATAAAAATGAAAGTATGGTTATTTGATCCAACAGAAATGGATACTGCAGATACAGAAGATACGGATGACTATATTTTTGAATTTTCATCAAATTGGGAAGAATTAGAGAAGAATACAATAAATGTAAATGTGAATAAAAAAATAAAGATATCTCCAAATCAAAATCTGACGATTTCAAAAATGAGCTTAAACGATTTGGCAAGTACAATTTATGGAAATTTGGATAATAAAGAATATGAAGATTATTATTTACTAGGAACCGACGATAAAGGAAATCAGGGGCTTTATAGAATGACAAATTATGGAGACACAGAGACTGTGTTTGAAGAAAGCAGAAATAATACAAAATATAAAGGAATTTCTCCAGATGCTAAAACGGTGACATTAGAATTATATGTAAATAAAGAAGAAAAAAACAGAACAACATATAAAAAATATGAAACTGGAATAGAAGATACTTACGGAGAAGGCGAAGGACGTGTTTATGAAAGTGATGAAGATCCTCTGGATTTATATAGCCCAGTGGAAGGAAAAATAGAAATTAAAATCAGATGACAAAAGAATAATTTAATCGAAGAGAGGGATGAGATACCGCAATTGGATATTTTTACTGTAGAGATAAAAAAAACAATAAAATGTTTGGTGGTACATTTAAGATTCGTATAAATAAAAATGGTAAAATTACATTTCCGTAAGTAATAAGAGAAGTTGATTAAATCTTTGAAAATCGAAAATACAAAATATAGCAAAAGTGCGATTGACGCCAACAATATCTTGTACTAATATGATTGTTCTATTGTGCCGATTGCGGCGGCAAGATGTATGTCCACCGCACCAACAATGGAAAGCAGGTTTCTCAATATACCTGTTCCAATTATACCAAAGTTCCGTGTGGGACACTATGCCCTACACAACACCGTGTCAATGAGAGTGCTGTCCTGACATTGGTTTCCGACACGCTCCGGGCTATCGCTGAATATTCCCAAAATGACCGGACGGAATTTATTCACACTGTTCAGGAGACGCAGGTTGCTCAACAGAGTGCCGATATATCGAAAAAGCGCAGGCGTCTGGCTGCTGCCCAAAAGAGAGCCGGAGAACTGGAAAAACTGATTTGCAAAATCTATGAGGACAACGCCCTCGGCAAGCTGCCGGATGCACGATATAAGGCGCTTGATGCACAGTATGCCAAAGAGCAGGATGCATTTGAGATTGAAATTGCAGAGCTGGAAAAGGCTGTTATCGGCTATGAGCAGAGCCAGAAATCCGCAGAGAAATTTATAGCCCCAATTGATAAGTATGAGAATTTTGACACTCTGACAAACACCATGCTCAACGAGTTTGTAGAGAAAATCCTTGTCCACGAACGCGCCCGAAAAGGCAGCCAGGACA
This sequence comes from Blautia sp. MSK17_66, assembly GCF_020538025.1. NCBI lineage: Bacteria > Bacillati > Bacillota > Clostridia > Lachnospirales > Lachnospiraceae > Blautia > Blautia sp. MSK17_66. Next base: position 125,457 of record NZ_JAJBNQ010000006.1, on the reverse strand, counting down.
CCACGCAGGAAATTGAAATCTACTTCAATTTTTTAGGGCGCTATATCCCACCATCCTTACAGCCGGTTCCTTTAACCCCGGAGAAACAGGAAGAACTGCAGAAAAAAGAAGAACGCAAGGACAGGCTTCATCAGAATTATTTGAAGCGGAAAGCCAGCGGCGCACAGAAACAGTATGAGGACAAAATCAAGGCGAAGAAAAAAGCGGAAATGGACGATAAGAAAGCCCTGATCCGGGCTGAGGATATGAAAAAAGGTGTTTTTTCTACTATCGGTCAGCTACCAAAAGAAGAACCGCGCAAAGGCAGCATAGCAGCCAGCGCAGGAGCGCGTGGACACCATGTTGCCTCACATGATGGAGACTGCGGGTGTCACGGAAGAACTGAAAGCCCGCGACCCCATGCGCTGGGTGGGGTTGATGAACACGCTGAAGGCGCAGGCGGAGGAAATAATTTTTCAAGAGTTGATTTCTGCATGAGATTTTAGGCATAAGAAAGGCCGGGATTTTGCTGACAAGTGGCAAATCCCGGCTTTGTTCTTATCGGTTTTCCAAATTCTTTGACCGCCGGTATTCCAATGGCGATAGGCCGAATTGTTTTTTGAAAACTGATGCAAATTTGCTTTGATTCATATAGCCGACCAACTCTGCTATTTCTGCAACGGACAATCTTGTAGAAGTCAGTAACTCTGCAGCTTTTTTCATTCGGACTTCCCGTAGATAGATGGAAATATTTTGACCAAAAACGCCACGAAAATAGTTTTTTAAGCTGGTTTCGCTGACAGAAAACTGAGCTGCCAATTCCCATGCAGGATGATGTTGCCGCAAATCGGAAGTGATAATTTTTTCAACACGTTTTGCTATATCTACCTGTGTTTCAGTAAAAAATGTGCAGGCTTGCGATGGGGGGATATTGTTAAGATTTTGTAGTAATGAAAATAGAGCCAGAACATAGATCTTCATTTGAGAAATCGAAAACGGAGGCACAATATCAAAAAGTTCCCAGAGCTTAATCAATATTTCTTCAACTTCAGGAGTAACTGCTGAGATATAAGTGTTATCGTTTGGGCAAAAAAGTTCAATGATTTTAGGAATGTCTATGCCAAACTCTTTTTGTATCCATGTACTCTCTGTTGCCAGTGTATTAGTATCAACAAAAAGCTCCATTCCCTCATAGATACGGCGAGGATAGACATATTGCTTTTGGGCAAAACACTCCGTGAGAGAAATATCTCCATCTTTCACATATACAAAGTTTCCGTTATTCAAGATAATCTCGCAACGGCCAGTCACGCAATAGTTTAGGAGCAAAGGCCCTTTTTTAATGAAACTATCTTCACCCAAATTTGGAGCTGCCCACGTCGGAGAATTTATAAAAATATACGCAATAGTAAGTCCGGGGAAAAGTTGAAAAAACGTCATAGACCCTTTTCCTTCCTTAGTTTTCATAAGTAGTTCTGCGTTGAACTCGCTACGTTTTATTGAAACGCCGGGAATTTCAATACATTTTCTAATAATATCATCAATCTTCATTTTTAACTCCTGTCGATTTGTCTGGCTCATTGCCCTTGATTTTAATCATATTATAGAATTGTAAGCGAAGTCAGTCAATAAAAAAACTCGTTGCTGTTTGGAGCCAAAAAGATGATTGGTTGTAGAGAGCTACTGCTAACTATGGTATCTTATAGAGAGGTTAGAAAACGCTAACCAGCAAATGAATGGAGGTATTCGTTATGAGTAACAAGTTACAAGCAAAAGACCTGATTAACCTCGGTCTGTTCACCGTTCTCTACTTTGTGATTGGCTGCTGTGTCGCCATTCCCGTCGGCTTTGTACCTATCTTTTTGCCGATCCTCGGAGCATTGTGGTCTTTGATTACCGGCATCCCGTTCATGCTGTTCCTGACCAGAGTTAAAAAATTCGGCATGGTTACAATTATGGGAATTTTAAGCGGCCTGCTGATGGGGCTGACTGGCATGGGATTTTGGGGCGTACCGATGGGCGTGATTTTTGGGCTGCTGGGAGATCTGATCTTGAAATCCGGCGGTTATAAAAGCGCCAAGAAGAGCCTGATCGGGTATGCGGTGTTCAGCCTTTGGATGGTTGGTACATATATCCCCATGTATTTCATGGTTGAGGATTCCTGGGCCAGTTTTGCGGCCAGCTTTGGTGAGGAATACGCTGACAGGGTAATGGCTGTTATGCCTATGTGGAGCATTATTCTGGTAATCGCCGGAATCTTCATTTTTGCGATCCTGGGCGGACTTTTAGGTAAGGCGCTTCTGAAAAAGCATTTTGCTAAAGCGGGCATTGCGTGATGAACGGGCTATCATTTTCAGCAACAACCGAAAAAAGAAAAGGAATCCTGCTTGATCCCCGGACAAAGCTCATTCTGCTGCTGACGATTACAACACTGATGTTCAGTACCAGTAACGAAGGAATTATGAACATCGTCAAGCCGTGTCTAAGCCTTGTCCCCTTTGCTCTGATTTTGTCGGAACGCCGTTTCAAAACAGCAGGAAAATATCTGGTGCTATATGCGGTTTGCTTTATACTGGAACGGATTGCCCTTACGAGTTTGAGCGGATTACTCTCGTTCATCGTGCTGGCAGTGACATCTATCATGACGCGGTTTGCGCCCGGCATTATGACAGGTGCCTATCTGATCTCATCCACTTCGGTCAGTGAGTTTATCGGCGCAATGGAGCGTATGCACATCACGGAAAAAATCGTGATTCCAATGTCTGTCATTTTTCGCTTTTTCCCAACCATCAGCGAAGAATATCAGGCAATCCGGGACGCAATGAAAATGCGGAACATCCATTTTGGCGGAAAAAATCCTTTTCTGATGATAGAATACAGGCTTGTTCCATTGATGGTATCCGTTGTGAAGATTGGCGATGAACTTTCTGCTGCTGCGTTGACACGGGGGCTTGGAGCCACCGTTAAACGTACAAACGTGTGCCAGATCGGTTTCCATGTTCAAGATTTGATTGCGATTCTGTTTTGCGTTATCTGTTTTGCCTTGTTTTTGTTTCAGCAGCAGATTTCTTTTTGACGGGAGGGGGTGAACCTATGATACGGATTGACCATGTGACTTTCTCTTATGGAGAAGAAAACGAGAACGCTGGTGGAGTCCATGATATAAATCTGACCGTAGAGGACGGTCAATGCGTCGTACTTTGCGGCGAAAGCGGCTGTGGAAAAACGACAATTACCAGGCTGATCAACGGTCTGATTCCCCATTACTATGAAGGAAAAATGAATGGAGAAGTGTGGGTAAATGGGGCAAAGGTTTCGGAACAGCCCCTTTATGATACCGCGAAAACGGTTGGTAGCGTGTTTCAAAACCCCCGCTCACAATTTTTCAATGTGGACACAACCAGCGAAATCACATTCGGATGTGAAAATCTCGGCCAGCCGGAGCAAAGTATTCGGGAACGATTAGATAAGACCATCCGGGATTTCCGCCTGGAGAAATTGATGGGACGCAATATCTTTCATCTCTCCGGCGGGGAAAAGCAAAAAATTGCCTGTGCCGGGGTATCCATCATGGAGCCGGATGTGCTGGTTATGGATGAGCCGTCATCCAACCTGGATGCTTCCTCTATCCTGGATCTGAGAGCAATACTTGCGTTTTGGAAGTCGCAGGGGAAAACAATTATAGTGTCAGAGCATCGGCTCTACTATCTGCGCGGTCTTGCGGATCGTTTTATCTATATTACCGGCGGAAAGGTGGAAAAAGATTACTCCGCAGCGGAGTTTGAGAGCCTGATGGAGCAACAGAGAGCCAAGTTGGGGCTGCGTACCTTTATTCTTGAAGATTTGTTGCCGCCGAAAGCATTGCCCCAGGCCGGTCAGCAAATGGAACTTCACAATTTCTGCTTTGCCTACAAAAACGAACCGGAAACGCTGCACATCCGGGAAAGTAAAATCCCCGCAAATCGTATTGTCGGGATCATCGGGAATAATGGAGCTGGAAAGTCCACCTTCTCCCGGTGTTTCTGCGGCCTTGAAAAGCGCTGCGGTGAGGTGATCTGGAACGGCAGAACTTATCGGCCTAAAGACAGACTAAATACCTGCTACATGGTGATGCAGGAAGTCAATCACCAGCTTTTCACGGAAACTGTGCTGGATGAAGTCCTGATCAGTATGGAGGAGGAAAATCAGGAGTGGGCTGAGGAAATTCTTGCCGAGTTAGATTTAATCGGCTTCAAAGACAGACACCCTATGTCCCTTTCCGGCGGCCAAAAGCAGCGGGTAGCAATTGCCTCGGCAATCGCCTCCAAGCGTTCTATCTTATTTTTTGACGAACCGACCAGCGGTCTTGATTACAAACACATGAAAGAGGTTGCCAATGTCTTGAAACAAGTCAGGGATGCAGGCATTACCTTGTATGTCATTACCCATGATCTTGAGCTGCTTTTAGATTGTTGTACGGATATTGTCCATTTTGAGGACGGTTCCATCATCGACAAATTTCAAATGGATGAGGCCGGTCTTGAAAAAATCCGAAACTATTTTATAAAGGGGGTGCCTACAAAATGAAGGAAGAAAAGAAAGAGTCGCCCATAGGCGTCTTATGGGGATGGGGCAAGCCCTATCACGGGAAATTCATCGGCAGTATTATCCTTGCGGTATTAGGCGTGGCCTGCCAGATGGTGCCCTATTTCTGCGTGGCGCATATTGTCACACTGATGCTGTCGGGAGAGCAGGATTTTTCCAGTTATATGACGGCCTGTATCGTTGCATTGTGCGGTTATTTGGGAAAGGTTGTTTTCGCCAATCTTTCAACAGTCATTTCCCACACAGCGACCTATTACACGCTGCGTGATCTGCGGGAGAATATCACCGCAAAGTTGGCTCGCGTCCCGATGGGGACGATTTTAGATACTCCGTCCGGCCAGTACAAAACGACGATTGTTGACCGGGTGGAGGGAATGGAGCCGACCTTTGCACACCTGATCCCGGAAATGACCGCAAATGTGCTGGTTCCTATTGTGATTGTCGTGTACCTGCTTATTCTGGACTGGCGTATGGCGCTTTTGTCCCTTGTCACTCTCGTGGTGGGCCTTGTGGTTATGTCCGCCGGTATGAAAAACTATCCCGTCAAGTGGGAGGGTGCTGTCAAGGCAGGCAAGCAGATGACAGACGCCATTGTGGAATATATCGGAGGCATTGAGGTGGTGAAAGCGTTCAGCCAATCCGCCGGTTCCTACAAAAAATATTCTGACGCGGTGAATTACAACGCCAACTACTATGTGGACTGGATGCGGGAAAATCAGAAAACCATGAGCGCCTATAACGCCATCCTGCCCTCGGTGCTGATCTGCGTACTGCCCTGCGGCTTTTCGTTCTGGCTCTCCGGAAGCCTGGAACTTTCCACCTTCCTGTCCATTGTGATTTTCTCTCTGGGCCTTGTTGGGCCGATTATTGCGGCCTTTACCTTTACGGACGATTTGGCTGTACTGGGGACAAATGTGGAAGAAATCAGCCAGCTTCTGAACGCCGAAGAACTGAACCATAAAGAAACGCCAATCAAGCTGGAAAATACCGGAATTTCTCTTAGGTCTGTGTCGTTTTCCTATGACGGGACAACAGAGGTTTTGCATGATGTGAATCTCGCCATCCACCCCGGAACCATGACCGCCCTTGTAGGGCCGTCCGGCTCCGGCAAGTCTACGGTGGCGAAGCTGATTGCCGGGTATTGGGATGTTACATCCGGCAGCATTACCCTCGGCGGCCATGAGCTGAAGGATATGCCGCTGTCTGAAATTGCAGACCAGATTTCCTATGTATCTCAGGACAACTACCTGTTTAACCGCAGTATCCGGGAGAATATCCGCATGGGAAGACCCAGTGCCACGGACGCAGAGGTGGAGCAGGCAGCCAAACAAAGCGGCTGCGACGCCTTTATCCGCAAGCTGGACAACGGCTATGATACGGTTGTCGGCAGCGCCGGTTCCCATCTTTCCGGCGGTGAACGCCAGCGGATTGCCATCGCCCGCGCCATGCTGAAAAATGCGCCGGTTGTCATTTTGGACGAGGCAACTGCCTATATCGACCCAGAGAATGAGGCGCTGGTGCAGAAAGCCATTTCCACTTTAACTGTCGGCAAGACCCTGATTGTGATCGCACACCGGCTGTCTACCATTGTTGGCGCAGATAACATCGTTGTGGTGAAGGATGGAACCATCCACGCACAGGGTACGCATGAGAAGCTGCTGGAAACCTGCCCCCTCTACCGGGATATATGGCAGGCGCACATCGGCGCGAAAGACCAGATGTAAGGGGGTGTTGTCAGATGTATGGAACATTGAAAAAAATCTTTGCTTTTGCAGGCAGCAAAAAGGGGCTTCTAAAAAAATCCCTGTTATTTTCATTCCTGTCCGGGCTGTTTTCAGCCATGCAGTTTGCCGCCCTCTTTGTAGTGATCGGCGCGTTAGTATCTGACAACCGGGACGGAAAGTTTATCTGCATTTCGCTGGGAATTATGGCCGTTTCCCTCATTGGGCGTATCATCACGACCTATTTTTCCACGATGGAGCAGACGGAAACCGGCTATTGCATGGTGGCGGAAAAGCGTATCCACATCGGAGATCGGCTGCGCTACATCCCGATGGGCTACTTCAACAAGAATAGTATCGGGAATATTACCGCCATTGTCACAACAACTTTGGGTGATGTAGAGAACTCAGCAGCCCGTGTCCTGGTGTCAGTGCTGGGCGGTTTTTTCAACTCGGTTGCCCTCGTCATCGTCCTGTTGGTATTTGACTGGCGGATCGGTCTTGTGGCCGCTGCCGGTGTCCTGATTTACCTTGCGGCGGCGGAACTGGCGCTTCGCAAATCTGCCGCGCTCAGCGGGGTACGCCAGCACACACAGGAGTCCCTTGTGGAGTCTGTGTTGGAGTACATTCAGGGGATGGGGATTGTCAAAGCATTTGGACTGGAACAGGACAGCACGCAGTCTATCGGCAGTGCAATTAAGGCGAGCTGCCGGGATAACCTGAAATTGACAAAGGCCAGCGTTCCCTATGACGCTATCAAACAGGCTGTTGTCCGAGTGTTCAGCGTCCTGTTGCTTTTGGCCTCGGTCTGGTTCTGGCTGGACGGCTCCCTGCCGCTGGCCTACGGTCTGATTTTGGTGATTGCTTCTTTCATGGTGTTCAACGATTTGGAGAACGCCGGGAATATGGCCTCTTTGCTGCAAATGCTGGCGGCCTCGATGGATACGGCAAACTCCATTGATGACACGCCGGTAATGGACGAGAAAGGCGCTGATATTACGCCGAAGTCCAGCGAGATTGTGTTTAACAAGGTGGATTTTTCCTACGCAGACCGTAAGATATTAGATCAGGTCAGCTTTACCATTACCGAAAAAACGACTACGGCCATTGTCGGCCCTTCCGGGGCAGGAAAGACAACGATGTGCAACCTGATTGCCCGTTTTTGGGATGTGAATGCCGGGAAGATTACCATAGGCGGTACGGATGTACGAGATTTCAAGCTGGACAGCCTGATGAAGAATATCTCGATGGTGTTCCAGAGCGTATACCTCTTTGCAGATACGATTGAGAACAATATCAAGTTTGGCTGCCCGGATGCTACCCATGAACAAGTGGTTGAAGCGGCGAAAAAGGCTTGCTGCCATAACTTTATTTCTGCCCTGCCGGATGGCTATGACACCGTGATTGGCGAGGGAGGCGGTACTTTGTCCGGCGGCGAGAAACAGCGGATTTCCATCGCCCGCGCCATGCTGAAGGACGCACCTATCATCATTTTGGACGAGGCAACAAGCAGCGTTGACCCGGAGAATGAGGATGAATTGCAGCGGGCTATCGAGGCATTGACCCATGACAAGACCATCATCATGATTGCCCACCGTCTGAAAACCGTCCGCAACGCCGATCAGATCCTTGTACTGGACAACGCTCATATCGTCCAGCGCGGCACTCATGCGGAGCTGATCCAGCAAAAGGGCCTGTATGCCGATTTTGTATCGGCCAGACAGGAGGCCATCGGCTGGAAGCTGGCTCAGTAAAGGAGGACTTATGAACCTTTATGCATCTGGAGAAGATTTTTTAGAAGCAATTTTGGTTCTCTATAAAAAATTTGGAAGCGTCCGCTCGGTAGACATCGCTCGACATATGGAAGTATCAAAGCCCAGCGTATGCCATGCGGTTAATATTTTAAAAGAAGGGTTTTTAACTATAGATGAGAATCACTTTTTGTACTTGACGAGTCAAGGGAAAGTGGTAGCTGAAAAAATTTATGAGCGACACCGCTTTTTTACGGAAGAACTAATAGAAGCTGGCGTGGATCCACGACAGGCAGAAACAGATGCCTGTAAAATGGAACACGTAATTAGCGATCAGAGTTTCCCAAAATTGAAAGAACAGAAAGAAAAAAATAGATTATTACTGAATTTGTTTACGGCCTATGTCGTAAAGTCCGTAGAAGGGAAAAGGACGACTGAAATTCAAAACGCAATATCCAGACTGGTAAAAGGCAAGACGGTTCTTATTATCGTTACGAATGTTTATACAAAAAGAAAGAACATGAATGCATGAACAGAAGGAAACGGAGAAGCCGCATTCTGAATATGTGCAAAGGAAAGCTTTGTGCCAGCTGATTTGTAAAAAACTTGAGGATATAGGAACAATCACTGTAAAATAGTATCAGGAAGTATTAAAAAATATCCTTTATTAAGTGAGCTGTATACATTAACCAAAGATTTTTGTAACGTTATATTCTCAAAAAATGCTGCAAAATTAGACGAATGGATCAATACAGCACAAAAATATGATATTCCTGAATTTCAAACATTTATAAACGGTGTAAAAAAGGACTTAACTGCTGTAAAAAACGGAATCATATATTCGTATAATAACGGCTTGCAGAAGGTAGTGTAAATAAAATCAAAGTTATAAAACGAATAATGTATGGCAGAAACAGTTTTGAATTATTGAAAGCGGAAGTGTTATGCAGAAGTGTTGGTATTCATTGGAATAATAATGGGGTATTTTAATCATCCATTATGGGAGCTTATATTTTCTATATTTGGAAATTTAGCGGTATTTATTTGTTTTGTGATAGTGGTTCTATATAAGAAGAAACGTTGACTCATCTTATAGAATACGAAAGGTGTTTTTGATGAATAGATATCGTAAATCTTTGAATGATCCAAATACAAAATATAGAAAAAGTGCGATTGACGCCAACAATATCTTGTGTTAATATGATTGTGAGATTTGTATTTGTATCTGTAAACACAGATAAGAAACGCTGGTTCCGGATCTGACCGGAAGTAAAACATTAAGGAGCCAAAAGCCTCCTGCCTTTGTAATAAATAAGGTCATTTAGAATGAAAATTTCTAAATGGCCTTTTTTTGTTGCAAAAATATGGCAGACAACAAGTACAGATCAGCAAATAAGGAAAGGAGGATCACAAAAAAACACAAGGAAACTCAGAATGCAAGGAGGGCGTTATGAAACGAAAAAAGATGGAAAAGGAGGTCGTGCACCTTCTTGAATGGATTATCGAATATCCAGGAGTATGGCAGATTGTATGTAATCCAGATGGAAAGGAAACTTCGCCTGAATCTTTTAAGATGGCATATGATATGCTGGTCAAAAAATCTCTGTTTTATCTGATACCGGTATTGTTTGCAACACATCCGGGAGAAGAATCACTGGAGATGGCAAAAAATTTATGTACGGCTGACTCTGCTGCCCGCGAGATCCGAAAAAATGGTATGGGAGCATTAGTCAAATGTATGCGGGAACATCTGGAATGAAACTGGAAAACTTTATAAGGTTATGGGAGGACAATTATGAACAAATCAATCATGATGGGACGAGTAGTAAATGAGCCTGATTTACGCTACACACAGACAGAGAATGGAGAACTTGCCATCGCAAACTTTCGCTTGGCGGTAAACCGGAAATTTGTACGAAGAGGAGATCCGGAAGCAGATTTCTTCAGCTGTACGGCTTTTGGCAGAAAAGCAGAGTTCGCGGAAAAATATTTGTTTAAGGGTATCAAGATTCTGGTAGAAGGTCGTATGCAGAATGACAACTACAAGAATCGGGCTGGTGAAAATGTCTACGGCATGCGGCTTATGATAGAAGAGATTTCTTTTGCAGAAAGTAAGAAAGCTTTAGAATCTGGAAATGACGAGCGGGAAGAACCGGAAAGAGAAACGAGGGCATCTTCTAATCGAAACCGTTCTGACCGTGCGGAAAACCAGCGTTCAGCTTCCAGAAGCACCAGAAGTGAAAGAGCAGCAGAAATGGATGACCGTGACTATGACAGGGAACGTGAAGGTGGAAGATACAGAAGCAATACCAGGACAGATGCATCGGATGACAGACGGAGATCAAATTCTGGCGGGACAAGATCCAGAGGAACTTCGGCAAGAAGCCGGGAGCGTAGTCAGGATATTGATGACCGGTACATGGAAACAGATGATGAAAAACTGGATTTTGACTGAGCAAATCATAGGAGGAAATGCTTATGATGGAGAAAATGAACAAATGGTTGTCTGCACATAAACAGCTGTGCGTGATAACTGGAATTTTTGGTCTGTTAGTATCACCATTTTTATGGCCGGTATTTCTGGCAGTGATCATACAGTCCCTTTCACTGGTCATTCCGGTTGCAGCAGGACTGTTTTTCTATGAAAAATTTATTATGAAAAAGGACAAGGAGGAAACGAATGAGAATGATGATGACAACAAACAGCAAAAGAACCATGCAGATGCCCGTAAAGTACATGCAGATGCTGAAAAGACCGAGGATTTACCGAAAAATCATGAGAAGGGATCGGAAACGGTAAATTTCGATAATCAGGAGAAGCAGGCAAGATGCAGGGCACAGGTTGCCATATGGTACGAAAATGAAGGCTTTGAGCGGATCCAGGCGATTAGGAAAACTCTGGAATCTGAAAATCGAAACTGTTTTTCAGTAAACAGGGAAGGAATCTGCAGTATTTCCATTGGAAAAAGGAAATATCGAAGGGTTGGAATTTTAAAAGGATATCCTTTTGGACAGACAGAGGTGATCCGGGAAAAACTAAAGAAGGATGGTTTCATCACCAGTATGGGATGCAATAATTATCTCTGGATCTCATGGTAGAGAGGAGCTGGAACATGAGCATTTGCTGTAAAGCCATCCGGCAGATCTATTATAATGCAGGAAGTGGATATACGGTAGCTTCCTACATGACCAATGAAGATTTACCGGAGGAAGTAAAAAAACAAAAGAATGGAAATTATGGAATATTTCAGGCATTTGGAACCGAACTTCCGACAAACGAAGGCCTGGATGTGGAACTGACGGGAGACTGGAAACCCACAAAATATGGAATGCAGTATAGTGTGAGCAATTTTTCAGTAACCATGCCAACCACAAAAGAAGGTATTCGGACTTATTTGTCGTCATCCCTGATCAAAGGGATCGGACCGGCAATGGCAGCCCGCATCGTAGAAACGTTTGGGGAAGACACACTGAATGTTTTTAATGACAGCCCGGAGAAACTTCTTCAGGTAAAAGGAATTACGCAGAAACGCTTAGATGATATTCTGGAAGGATATCAAAAAAGCAGTTCCATCCGGGAACTGATGATGTATTTGTCCCCTTTTGGGGTGACTCCTGCAAAAGTTTCAAAAATACAGGAGAAATTTGGCCCTGCTGCAGTTATGATCGTGAAGGAGGAGCCTTTCCGGCTCTGTGAGGTTCATGGATTTGGATTTCTGACTGTTGACCAGATTGCAGTAAAGGCAAAACATTTCCGTGCAGATGCTCCCCTTCGCATTAAGGCTGCTATTTTGCATATTATGTCAGAAGCAGAAGGCGAAGGACATTTGTATTTAAAAAGAGAGGACATTATAGAACGTGTCGAAAAACTTTTAAATCACAACAAAGATGTTTCACCGGTCTCTGAACGGGCAATCCGGGATACAGGCAATGATATGATCCATACAGATGGAAGCCTGGTCTGCCACGATGGAGGGTTTTATACACGCAAAAGCTTCCAGGCCGAACTGGGAGCTGCTGCCGCATTAGTCAGACTCCATATGCAGACGGGAATGGCTGTAAATGTTGACCGTATTTTAAGAAAGATCCAGAAAGAACAGGATATTATTTTGAATGCGAAACAGCAGGTGGCAGTAAAAAATGTCTTTGAAAACCCGGTATCCATCATTACAGGAGGACCCGGCAGAGGAAAGACTACGGTGATCCGTTTCATCATTGCTGTACAGGAAGCATTGGATAAAAATGCGGTGATCCTTTTATGTGCACCTACAGGCATCGCCAGAAGGCGAATGCGGGAATGTACAGAGTATCCAGCTCTGACGATCCATAAATCCATAGGGCTTACTGGAGAAGCTGGAGAGGAAGAATGGAAGAACGAGCAGCCAATTCCAGATGACCTGATCATAGCAGATGAGTTCAGCATGGTCGATATGTATCTGGCGGATAAACTGTTTTCCAGTATTAAATCCGGTGCCAGACTGGTCCTGGTGGGTGATAAAGATCAGATCGAATCCGTAGGGCCTGGAAAAGTATTTCAGGAGATCATTGATTCCGGCGTATTTCCGGTAACTGTCTTAGATGAATGTTTCCGACAGGAAGGGAATTCCACCATCAGCCAGAATGCCATTAAGATCAATAAGAATCAGCTGGATCTGGTGTTTGATGATACCTTTCAGTTTATTCCGGCTTCCACACCGGAGGAGGCTTCGCGAAAGATACAGAAAATCTATCGAAAAGAAGTACTGCAGAGAAACGGTTCTCTGGAAGAAGTGCAGGTGATGTCACCGCTTCGAAAAGATACGGAAGCAGGTACGGATGCATTGAATCTGGTATTGCGTGATATTGCGAATCCAAAGCGTTTCGGTTATCCGGAAATCACAAATGGCAGGAATACTTACCGGGAAGGTGACCGGGTCATGCAGACAAAAAACAACGATGAAGTAGCAAATGGCGACATTGGAGAAGTCATAGGGATTTTTCGGAAAGATCAAAAAATGGTCATGCGTGTAGATTTTGGGGATGGCCGGGTCATGGAATATCAGGAGGAAGACTATTGGCCGCTGACACTGGCATATGCGATTACGGTACATAAGGCTCAGGGCAGTGAATATCCGATGGCAATCCTTCCAATGCTTCCATGTTTCCGGTGGATGCTTCGCAGAAACATTTTCTATACAGCAGTAACAAGAGCCAGAGAAAGGTTTATAATTGTGGGAAGCAAACGTGCAATCGCACAGGCTATCCGGACGGATTACATCAGCCGGCGAAACACCATGTTTGGGTACCGTATCCGAAAAATATATGAAGCAATCCTGGAACAGGAAAAGAGCGCATAAAGAATGAATGACAGGCAGACGTTGGAAAAATCCAATGCTCTGCCTGTTTCTTTCCTTCGTATGCAGAAAATTACATAATGAAAGAGGAGGGAACAAAATGCCAGATCTTTGTTTTTATGCACCATGGATTATGAAAGAACCCATTCCGGACCCATTTCGGATGATGTTGGAAAAAGCAGGGAAAAAACGGATCAGCTATGATGAAGCGGATTGTTCCATGCGAAATATCAGGAAGCAGGGAAAAGTCTCCCGCCTTCATGGGCCTACGTTACATGCTCTTCTGACACTGATTCAGATCCGGAAAGAAAAAGACTCTGGTGCTGCCGGTATACAAAGGGGCAGGGATGCCATAAATTATTTCTGCATGGAATATCCTGGAAATCAGGGAAAGTATGTAATGACTTATAATTCGAAAAACGGACGTTTCAGTGGGATTTTAAAGACAGAAGAAAAAAACGAGAAGCTTCCGGGAATCCGGGAGGGCAAAAACACAGGCGAGCAGTACCTGGCCCTTTTGGCTTATGCCAATCTGGTCCCGGATAATCCTTTATTTAACGAAGAGTTCCAAAAAAATTTCTACATACTGGAAGAACAGGAAAAAAAGGAATGGGAAGACATGGAAGCTGCACTGAGGGCGGCATTTATCTGTTGCGATGCCATGTACTGCGAAGTAATAGCAAATCCGCAGCAGGCGGTCCCGCTGGAAAAGAGCCAGTTCCGTGCAGAGGAACTGGAGGATGTGCTTCCGGAATATAAAATTGCGGCCGGGGTATATGCACCAAACGATGAAATCTATGGAAAGTTTCATGTGCTTTTGCCTGTAAATGAGAAGACAAAAAGAACACTTTTTGAATTAAAACAGATCTACTCTGGCAGATGGGATGTAAATGAAAGGACAAAAGAAAGGATCCCTTCGCTTCCAGAAGACTATCTGGTAAGTAAGGAAGCTGAAGAAATCCTGCAGATGGTGGATAAGACACCGGCAAGGCTGTTTATGATGACAGGCGATGCCGGTACTGGAAAGACAACGGATGCCAGAATGATCGCCCAGATCTTAGGGCTTCCATATTATGTGTTCACCTGTGGACCCGGAACGGATGAACTGGAACTTTTAGCGACCACCGTACCAAATATGGGAGGAACAGCGCATCTGGAAATGGAATTGCCACGTCTGGAAGACATTGAAATGGATCCGGCTTCAGCTCTTGCAACGGTAAATGGCATTTATGAAGAGGGGATCAGCCGGGAAAAAGCTTTTCAGGAGATCCTGAAAGCAGTTTATGAAAAAGGCTATGAAAAGTCGAAAAATGAAAAAGACTTCCTATTAAAAGAGTCAGAAATCGTAAAGGCATGCAGGGAACCATCTGTGATTGAAATTCAGGAGCCGGCCATGATTGAAAAACCTGGGACACTTACGAGATTAAACTCCCTGTTTGACGATGGAGCTGTAACCGATCTGGTAAATGGAGAACAGATACGGAGAAATCCGGATACGATTGTGATCATGACCACTAATCTGGATTATGTTGGCTGTCAGAACTTCAACCAGTCAGTTCTTTCCCGAATGAACCTGATTCAGCCAAAGGAAGCCCTGACAGAAGAGGAAATGGCAAAAAGGGCAATGAAAAGAACCGGGTTTAAAAACAAAGAACTTCTGTCCTTTATGGCTGCCACGGTCTGCAAGATCCATGAATATTTGATTGAACAGGACATTACGGATGGCGTATGCGGATACCGGGAATTGGAAAACTGGGTGTTAAGTTACATGGTTTCCAATGATCTCAGGAGGTCAGCATGGACAGCACTGCTCAGCAAAGCATCCATGGACAGGGAAGAACAGGGAACTATGGAACGCATCTTTCTTCTTCCTCATTGTGATGTGGATTAAAAACGGATGGAGGAAACGAATGAAAAAGGCTTTATACCGGAAACGGATATGTGCAGAGAAAGAAAAACTGACACCGGAAAAAGTATTTCATACGCCGCAGTATCGTGATCTTTTGACCTCGATCGGGCATGAAATCACGGGTGGAAAGTTGACTACATTACGGTTATACGATGATAAAAATTCGGGGATTGCAGGATGGAATCAGGGAGAAACAGTTGCCGTAAATCTTGGAAACCAGATTACGTCAAGTTTTCTGACACTGGAATTAAAAAGTGACAGCCTGATCGGGATTCTGGGACATGAATGCGGACATTACCGGTATACGGATTCTGCACTTAGAAAAAGGTATGCCGAGCATATGTTAAATGGTAGCTGGTATCCAAAGGAGCCAGTACCGGAAAATGCACAGGAAAAAGAGGCATTGGATGCGATGAATGTCTACTTTGAAAGAAAAGATAAAGCAATCCTTTCTATCTTTCTGCAGACAGCATCTTATCTCAGCAATCTTTTGAATGATATGTACATAGAAGAGAAGATGTGCGCCCTTTTTCCGGGAAGCATCCGCAGGGGAATCCTTATGAATCGTGACCGAAATGTGGAATGGCTTCCAACACTTAGGGAAATGCTGGAAACGGAGAAAGACAGGTTATCTATTCTTATGAACCTGTGTGCACAGTATGCCTTGTCTTCAAGGGTCAATGCCTGGGATGGTGCGGATTACGAGCTTATTGATACACTAAAACTGCTTATGCCGGTCATTGATGAAGCGGGAAAGGCAGCAGATGACATGGAGAGATATCTTGCCACCAACCATATCCTTCTGATGATCTGGAAATATTTTGCGGAAATCATAGATGAAATAGAGAAGAACAGTACAGAAAATGAAGAGCAAAAGCCAGAACAGGAAGAGCGTGAAGGGCAAGAGGAAAACCCGAATGAATCCGAAGAAGAACCGGAGGAAGAAAAGCAGGGTAACACAGGGTCACAGACTGAGCAAAATGAAGATAAGATCAGAAAAGAGGATACGGAACAGGAGTCGGAAACAGAAGACAAAACAGAAAGAAACGGAAAGGATCAGGAAACGGAAGACCCTGAAAACGGGCGCACTGCAGAGCTTCAGAAATTTCTGCAGCAGCTGTGTGAAAATCTTCCGAAATGTGTCAGGGAGTCTGGTGGCTTCGAAGACAAACAGAATGAATGTGGCATCCCTGCCTCAGAAACGGAAGCATCCAGTGATAATGCCTTACAAAAAATCCTTTATGAAATGGCGAAAGAGACGCTTGATGAAAAGATACAGAAAGAAATTTTCGAACATCTTCAAAAGGAATTGATGGAGATACCGTTTGAAGAAGGCCATGACCTGGTACAGAAAAAACTTTGCCGTAAGACCGAGATATCAGATTTTTTAAAATTACTGACAGAAAAGTATGAGGGGCAGCTTGAACAGGTAAAAAAGAGACTTCGCCTGAAACTGCTTCCTATATTGAAAAATCAGAAAGAACGCACGGAACATAAGCTTTTTCTTGGACGTCGGGTAGATCTTCGAAACATAGCTGCACCGTCTGGGGCAGTATTTAAGAAACAACAGCCAGGAAAAAAGATGGATATCTGTGTGGCTGTGCTGGTCGATAATTCTTTTTCCATGTGTGGGGAACGGATGGATCATGCCATTCTTGCAGCACTTTGCCTGTATGATTTTTGTATGGAAGCAGAAATACCGGTTTTGGTGTGCGGACATCATACAGATGGATACCGGCATGAGAACCTGAAAGACGAAACGGTGTATCTGCATTGCTGCGCAGATTTTGAAACGGATGAAAAGGATCGGTTCCGGATCGCTGGTATGCAGCCTTATGGAAGCAACCGGGATGGAACTGCATTGTGGTATGCTGGCAGCCGGCTTTTAGAACGACCGGAAAAGCAGAAACTGCTGTTTGTGATCAGTGATGGTGCACCTAATGCAAACCAGTATGGAGGCACAGGGGCAAAAAGGGACCTTCAGAAGATTCGGAAAAAGCTGCTGCAGCAGGGAGTATTCTTTCAGGCGGCTGCAATCGGAAGCGACAAGGAAGCAATTCAGGAAATTTATGAGGAATCTTTTCTGGATATTACGGATCTTGAACAGCTTCCAGCTCTTCTGACAAAGAAATTGCTGCGTTTTATCAGGAGGTAAGGATGAACAGGAAAAACAGGAAAGAAAAAGAACAGAATACGGATGTATCAAAACAGATCTGTGTTCATAAGACACAGAATACGTTACTGGAATTTAATAGCTTTTTGCGGATGGCAGAGCCAAAGGATTTCTGGCATTTTCACGAAGACTTTGCCAGCGATTATTCCAGGATCCGCGCTGTCATGGTTGACTACAGCAAAGAAGACAGCATCAGCGTTTATGCAAATCTGAGCCCGGAAATCATAAAATACCTGTATTCCCGTATATGGAATAATGTGCAGGAATTTAAATTCTTCCAGCAAAAGATCTTTTGCGAGGATAAAAATTCCAACATGGGAAGAGTTACAGTATTTTCCATACAGAGGAAGGTTCGCAACAACAAAGGAGAAGTTTTAAATTATCCGTGGGTTGTCAGGATACAGAATGGCACCGGTGTAGCGATGCATAATGCCAATGGCGGGCAGTATTGTAAAAAAGACAGCTACCGGAAAGAAAAAGAGGTTACCATACAGCTGAAAGATGAGGAAATCTTCACACTGTTTGCAAGAACTTCTGCTGTGATCCAGTCATTTGAACAGGATTGCATGACACGCCGCAGACAGGCTGGAAATTTCCGGAATTTGTACAGAATGATAGAAAAACTCATTGTGGAAACTGAGGAGGAAAAAGATAATGCTGCGTAAAAGAATAAAGAAGAACACATTGAAATGGAAAAAAATCTATGCGGAACAGTTTCTTGATATGATGGACGAGGAAGAAAATGCTTTACAGAAGATTTATCTGACAGGGTATGTACTTGAACTGAAAAAGAACCGGTATTTTGCCGGATGGTACAAAGACCGGATCGTTTGCCGTTCCCTAGAGTATGCACGTTATTTTCCGAGTGCCGAGGCAGCGGAAGAGTATGTACATAAGTATCTGGGATTTGCAGGCATGACCTGTTATATCTGCCATGTAAACTGGACGCTGGCTTCCTGCGGGAGTGAAAATATGGAAGATAACGAAGAGAACTTGTTAGAGGAAAATGGTAAGATCCTTTCGTTTGCAAATTATGCAGATGTAAAGCAATACCAGAAACAGCGAGGCATGGAACATTCTACAATGGCGATCACTTATGCAAGCCGGAAAAAGAAGATTATCCTAGCAGCATAAGAACAATTTTGGGGGACTGGCGAACAGTCCCCTTTTTATATGGGAAAACAGGAGGAAATTGGATGGAATGGAAGAGTTATGAAGAATGGCTTGATATTACCCTGTACCGGCAGATGACGAACCTGATCTATAAGCTGTCATCTAATGAGGAAAAATATAAAATTTATATGCAATTAAAAGAAAATGACATGTTTCTGGAAAAGCCGAAGGTAGACATGGAAACTGCTTATGGACTGCACTATCCGGGAGAAGTCCTGGAGCGCATTGGAGAACATCTGACCTTGACAAAGCAGACATACCGTGCCCTCGGACTTGCCCTGGCAAGGATGATGCCTTTACAGGAGACCTGTATGTTCAATGGAACTCAAAAGGATCTGTTTTGGAAAAAGATGAAACAGATTCTTGGAGAGAAAGACCTGTTTTTGATCAGTATCAATTATATCTGTGAGGAAAAGGAAAAGAATCGGTGGAAACAGGCCATGCATGCGTATCCATTTGAGCGAGCAGAAGAAATGCTGTTTGCCATGTCCATCCTTCCGGATGATGAAACACTGTGGGAAGGCATAAAACAGAGACTTGCTGACAGCTTTTCAAAGAACCGGAAGATATCCGTATTTACTGAATGGAATCTTTTCGTGTGGATGGTAGGCAAAGTAATGACAAAGCTTAAAGGGTATCGCAAAAAGGATCTGGATATCCTGAAACTGCTGGTAAAGTTAACAGGCACAAATGCTAAAAATGCGGATGCCGTTTTGGAAAAACGTATGCGTATGTTTGGATATTCCGACAAAGAGACCGCTTTTTTAAATTTTGTACTGATGTATTTTGTAGAGAGACCCGATCGGATAAGCCTTTCCGGGTTGACAGCAGAAAAAATTGGTCTGAATGTATTAGAGGCATTTTTGCCCGGAAAAGAGACATATCCAGAAGAAGCTTATGTACTTTGTTCACGGATTTTAAGAACATATGGGAAACTTTCTGTCCGTATAGACGGTAAAGAACGGCTGGAAAAATGTATGAATGAAACGTTCAGGGTGGAAAATGTAAAAACGTTTCTTACGTTGTTTCCATTTAGAAGTAATGAACCGGAAGAGTGGCACTACATTGATCTGACAGAAGAAAAATGGGATCCTCTGGTAAAAGAGCTCTCTTCGGAAGAATTTGAAGCGTGTGTTACAGATACTCTGAAAGGCAAAACATACAGTACGAAAAGTTTGCTGAAGTATCTGGAACGTTATGAAAACCTTACAGGAAGTAGATACCAGGATGTTTTCTGGAAAAAGAGTGAGCCGGAACTTTACGCGGTTTTCAACCGGCTGATCCTGCATGGGATTTTGGATGGAAAAAAGTATCTGGAAGAGTTTGTAAAGGATTATAAAAATGAAGAACCGAATCTGAAGAAGAAGTGGGAATTTATGGCAGGATATTTAAAAAGTGAAATAAAGGGTCTTTGTAATGAGCATTCCTATCTTATGCTGAAATTTCTGATCAATGAGATTGGAATGGATGGATGCGAATTCTTAAGCCCTTGGAGGATTTTAAAGGAAACTTTCTCCTTGGGATACTATGCTATCCAACATAGAGAGTGCGAATTTTTTTCGCCAGTTCTGGGAAAAGAGGAACACCGGGAACTGTTTTCAATGGTAGAAAAGAAATTCTTTTATGAATATCCGGATATTTATCCAGAATACCTGACGGCCTTACTTTTAAAGGAAAGTACAGCACTTTGGCTGGAACAGTCAGAAGCATATGAGCTTTCCAAATTGCTTCTTCCATTTATAAGTGATTCTTATCGAAGAGAAACCCTGTATCAGAAATATATGACAGAAGAGGATCGGAAAAGATATCAGGAACGGAAAGAATGGCTAAAGGAACAGAAAAAACGGATAGATCACTGGAAAACAGAAAAAAACATCAAACAGCAGTTTAATCAGATATTACGGGAAAACAGAAAAACGGATAAGGAGATTCAGTCTATTTATGAGTTTTACAAGAATGGTCGTTATTCATATGGTCATAAAAAGCTCTACTGTAAGATCGTTTCCTCGTATTTAAAAGATAATTTTACAGGAACAGCGAAAAAGCCGATGGCCAAAAAGGAAGCTCTGTATCTTCTTAAACTGGCAGAAAATATGTACCAGGACGAATGCATGGAGTTACCGGAGATTACTGAATTAATAGAAAGGGCAGAGGTAGCGTGATGATCGAAAGAATCTTAAAGCACATGAATATTTACAGGGAAATGAAAAAAGCAGCAATTCCCCTGAACCTGATAGGAAAGAAAGGGGAAGATTCCTGTATGAATGCGGCCAGACTGGTAAATCAGCAGGAACTTTCCAGTCTGATGGAGGGGTTAAATGAGGAGACGATTTCTTCTTTGATGGACGATCCGGAAATACTCAGCTATTTGGGTAAAATGAACAAAAAGGATTTTTCTATTTTAGAACCAGACCGCATCAGAATGGTCATAGAATGTGCGGGAAATGAAAAGCTGTCCGAATTTCCCTATGAAAAGATTGAGAAAGTACTGGCAGATAAAGAAATCCCGGACCGGATCGTATATGTTTATCTGAAATATTATGCTTTTCTGGAACCGAAAGAAGAGTTAAAGAAACAGCTAGTAGCAAGTCTTGAGACCTGCATTGGTGAGTTTGATGTTGCCTGTGCGGGAATAAAGATACGCATGCTTTTGATAAATCCGGCTTTTTCAACGGAGCTTCTTTATGAGCTGCTCAAGGATGAGGAATCATTGGCATTACTTTTGAAGCAGGATCTGATGGAACTTGTAAATTATTTATCCGAGTTTTGTGAAGAAACGGAAAGCTTACATAAGAAGCAGCTGGAAGAATTGAGCCGGCATCCAAAAGAAATCCGGAATGGACTGGAAGTGATTCTCACTCAGATACCAAAAGAATGGCAGGCCTCTTTTCTTCACTTGTGGCTCTGGAACGAATCATTATATGCAGACATTCCAAAGCTGATAAGATTTTTGACAGGTCCGGATGCAGATTTTGAAAAGATTTCAAATGGAAAGGCAGCCTATGTGAACACTCTGTATGGAAATCCGCTTCCAGATATGGATCTTTATGAGCTCACTTTGGAAAAGACAGAGCTTATCCTGTATGCCATTACGAAACGGAAGAAACATTTCCTGGAACTTTTGCGAAAGAATGGAGACTGGCTTATAAACCTTGACAGGAATTCGTTGATTCTGGATGAAGAGGTTTATAAAAGATGCCTGAATCTAAATACTTTAAACGAGCAAAATTTAAGGGATTGTGAATATATGGTAGTTCCCTGGAGAAAGAGTGAAGAATCACTGTTTTCGAAGCCTCGTGTATTTGAAGAATTGAAAGTCCTGTACAATGTGAAAGCAGTCTATATAGACCTGTATGATCGTTTAGCATACTCCAAAAGTGATGATCGTCTTCGGGTGATCCGTGAGTTGATAAAAAGAGACTGCCTGACAGATGCATTAGAGGAAAATCAGGTTGAGCGATTGGCAGAAGCTTTGTCAAAAAAGCCGCTTTCCAGATGGATGCAGGAGGATTTAAAAAACATTCTGGATCTCCGGCATGAAACAGCCATATGGATTTTGATTTTTTTAATGGATTTCCCGGAACTTTTAAAGGATCTTACAAAGGATAATCAGGTTTACTTCCTTTTGCATAATCAGAATCTTTTAAATGGCTGTTCCGGATTACCTGCATTGATGGACAAACTGCTGGCCCAGGATCCTTCCTGGAAGAATTTAAAGACAGAATTGAATATTTCGGATGCTTTTGTCGAGGAAAATAAATCCAATATCCAGAAGTTCATTTATGAAGGCGGCGCAGAGATCATGACTTCCTTTCTGAACAGGCAGCCGAAAAAGAAGGAAGAAATCCGAAGAATCGTAAATGCTGAGTTATTAGGAAAATTCATGGAGCTGAAATACCATGAAGGAGATCTGGGACGGGAAATTGCTTTTCCAATAAAAAGAGATACAGAAGAAATCTGGAAAGAAAAGCTGTTGCGCGTGGATTGTGGATGGGAAATCTGGGAAGAGGACAGCCTGCTTCCGGTTATGCAGATAGGAGAAGTACCGCTGCGCAGCTGCATTTCCTATCGGAATGGTCCAAATTGTGATTGTCTGTTATCCTGTTTTGATGCAAATAAAAAAATCATATTTATCAAACACAATGGTAAAATTGTATTTCGTGCAATTCTCCGTCTGACAAAAGGTTCTTTTGTAGCTGCGGATGAAAGGAAGACGCTTGAGTTTGTTGATGTGACTGCCAAAAGCGAACCACATGAAAATAAAGCAGAAGAACTGGTTTTGTTTTTGGAACGTTATTATCAAAGCGGACTTAGCGAACAGGAAATACGAAAAGCAGTAAATTTAACTGCTATGCTGGTAAAAGAAAAAGCAGAAAAACTTGGAGCAAGGCTTGTACTTAGCAGCAGTTATAAGAATGTTCTGGAAAATAAAAACTATGTTTTGACAAACTTTTATATGTACATTTCTGCATCTAAAAATGGAAGCCAGTATCTGGACAGCCTTGGAGGGGCCGCTGGTGTCAGTGCTTCCGGAAGCTACACCTGCAATACATTTTTGCTGGAAGCAGAAGAGAGGAGAGAAGAGAGCTTATGAATATACGAAGAGCAGGAAGAAAAGTAGTAAAAAACCTACATAAAGAGTATGGCATATATCGGATCGGTTTTGTAAATATTTATGGTGAAGAAGATGAAACAGAATTGGACGCCATGAACATCAATGATCTGGAAAGATTATGGCTGTCTCTTTGTCCGGAATTTGAGTGCAAGGGAAACAGTGTATGCTATGTGGAACGGGTAGGTTAAAAAACACCCGATGCAATTCGGGGAAAAAGTGTCTTGTAAAGGTCATTCATTGATGCTAAGATAAAATAAACAAAAGCTTTTTCGAAAATTTCTTCATAACATAAAAAGAATAAAGAGGGAGGTGACAGCGAACGTGGCAGATGAAAAAATTGTGCCAGAGAACGGATTGGAAGTACGTTACGAAAGATATAAAGGTATTATTAAGAATTTTACACTCATGAGTGACATATTTATGAGAAATGTTTTCAAACAGAGAGAATGCTTGGAATATGTTCTGCAGGTCATTATGGAAAAACAGGATCTGAAAGTAATTGATCAGATCATCCAGAAGGATTATAAGAATCTGCAGGGACGGTCCGCAATCATGGACTGTGTTGCCAGAGATTCCGAAGGCAAACAGTTTGATGTGGAGATCCAGCAGGATAATGAAGGTGCATCACCTAAGAGGGCACGTTACCATAGTGGTTTGATGGACATGAACACTTTAAATCCGGATCAGGATTTTGATGAATTACCGGAAAGCTATGTGATCTTTATTACCAGGGATGACATCCTTGGGTATGACTTTCCTATTTACCATATTGACAGACATATCAAAGAAGCCGATGATAGCTTTCAGGACGAAGCACATATTATATATGTGAATTCCAGAAAACAGGAAGACACAGAACTTGGGAGACTTATGCATGATCTGCATTGTAAGAATGCGGATGAAATGCACAGTCCAGTTCTTGCAAAGAGGGTACATGAATTAAAAGACACGCAGAAAGGGGTTGAGCTTATGTGCCATGAAATGGAGAAAATTTATAGCGAGGGAATGGAAAGCGGCGAAAAGCGCGGTGAATTAAAGGCTAAAAAGGAAACAGCCCTTTCACTTGCTGAAATGGGATTACCTGTTGAAAAAATCGCAAAAGCTGTAAACCATAATGTGAAAGACGTCCAGAAGTGGATTGACGAAACTTTGTGTGTAACAAAATAATTGAAAAATCATTATAAAAGGGCAGGTCTGATTAGACTTGCCTTTTTGCAATACAGTATATTTAGTTTTTTCAAAAAAGATGAAGGAGCAAATATGGGAAAAAGATCTGTTCGAATAAATACTTTCTTTGTCTATAATTTGTGATTTTTGTTGTTTTATTTCGTATTATTTTTAAGAGTTAAAATTGCGTATTTAAAATTCAAGCTCTAATTGTAACAAAATAGTTCTAGCCCAAAATTAGAAGGAGAACATATGCATATGATCATCAAAAAAAGAAAAATGTCTATCTTTATTGCAAAGTCCTTACATTGTAAGCGTCCAATAAGAGGGTGTATCGAAATTTCTGGCTGTTGCATGTAAACTATTGATTAGAGTTTTGGGAGTTGACTCTAAAAACTCTAAATCTAATCTAAGGAGCAGGCTTATGGATCTTTCTTCTTTGACTCCAGACAAACAGGTGAAACTTCAATACTGGCTGGATGTAATACGGCAATGCAGGGCCTCCGGATTGACAAATCAGATCTGGTGTGAACAACACGATATCTCTTTGAAAAGTTATTATTACTGGCTTTCCAAAATTCGAAAGCTTGCCCTGGAAGAATTGCCCCGCAAGAAAAACGGCATCCACATGTGTACAGACCAACAGTCAACTGCTTTAACGGAATCCCCGGCTGAGTTTGCGGAGCTTTCACTTCCGGACAGAAACATTTCCCGTTCCACTCCTGCAGCCATACTTCATATCGGATCCATAACAGTGGAACTTTATGAAGGCACATCTGCCCAGATGCTGGAAAACATTCTGAAAGCCGTGCAGTCATGTTAGGAGATCTTTCCCATGTGGAGAAAATCTATATCCGATGCGGCTACACCGATATGAGGAAGCAGCTCAATGGCTTGCTGGATATCATCCAGTACAACTTCAAACTGGATCCTTACAGCAATTCCTTATTCCTGTTCTGTGGAAAGAGGGCTGACCGGATCAAAGCAGTCCATTACGAGGGAGACGGTTTCTGCCTTTTATACAAACGGTACGAAAACGGACGTCTCCAATGGCCGCGGACCGGCGAAGAAGCAAAACAGATTTCTTATCAGCAGCTGCGCTGGCTTCTGGAAGGTTTGAACCCGGAGCAGCCAAAGGCGGTTCAGAAATGGCTCCCGCATAAGTCTGAAAGTACTGAAAATCCTTAGAAATGCTGGGAAATCTGACGATTCTATGGTATAATAATCCTATCGAAACGAAAGGGTTTTCAGGTTATGTCAGCTACGGAACAGGAGTATAAAAATCATATCAAAGAACTGGAACAGCAGGTCCGGCTCCTGAAAGAGCAGGTTGATTTCCTGACCCGTAAACTTTATGGAACAAAATCCGAGAAGACATCTACTCTCGAAATCGAGGGGCAGGTGTCTCTTTTTAATGAAATCGAAACCTGTGCGGATCCTGATGCACACGAACCGGAGCTTGTTGAGATAGAGAAGCACCTACGTAAAAGGAAGTACACCGGTCAGCGGGAAGAACTGGTAAAAAATCTCCCTCACAGCAAAGTACTCCATACCATAGATGAAAGGGAACAGATATGCGATAACTGCGGGAGTACGATGGTGAAAGTAGGGGAAGAATTCGTCCGCACGGAAGTACAGTTTATCCCTGCAAAACTTAAGGTGATTGACCATTACCGGGAAACGTATGAATGCAGGTCGTGCCGGAAAAACGGAACTCCTTATATGGAGAAGGCTCCGGTGCCATATCCTCCCGTCCTGCATTCTCTGGCATCTGCATCTACCATCACCTGGCTCATCCACCAGAAGTTTGAATTAAGCATCCCGCTGTACAGACAGGAAAAAGAATGGGAGGCTTTGGGATTACGTTTAAGCAGAGCGACTATGTCAAACTGGCTTCTGATTGTCTATCGGGACTGGCTTGTACACATCGTCCACCGTCTGAAGCTGGAACTTCTGAAACAGAGATACCTTCATATCGATGAAACACATGTACAGGTGCTGAAAGAACCGGGACGGAAAAATACGTCCGATTCCTATATGTGGGTTTACTGCAGCATCAGAGATGCTGTAAATCCCATCCGCTACTTCGAGTACCAGCCGGGACGAAGCGGGAAATATCCGGAAGCGTTTCTGAGGGAATATGAAGGTTATATCCATACAGACGCTTACTCCGGATACAATGCAGTTTCAGGAGTAAAAAGATGTCTTTGCTATACGCATCTGCGCCGGGCTTTCGTGGATGCGCTCCCAAAAGACATCCATAATTCGGAAGCATCAAAACCTGCGGAAGCAATCCTCCGTCTGAATCAACTCTTTAACCTAGAGTCAGAGTTGGAGGCGCTCCCTCCTGATCAGAAGAAAAAAGAACGTCTTATCCGCGAGAAACCGCTTCTCGAGGCTTTTTGGTCATGGGCAGAAAAAAGTGCCATCGGAGAGCTGCCGAAATCCAAACTTTCAAAAGCTTTTCATTACGCCTTAAATAACCGTGAAGGTTTTTGGAATTATCTGGAAGACGGGAATTGTTCCATCAGTAATTCGCTTGCGGAAAACTGTATCCGTCCCTTTGTGATCGGCAGAAAGAACTGGCTGTTCTCCGGCAGTCCGAAAGGGGCGGAAGCCAGTGCAGGAATCTATACACTGGTAGAGACAGCGAAAGCGAATGGGCTTGCCCCGATGAAATATATAAAATATATCCTGTCCGACATGCCGGGGAGTGCTTTTCTTGAACATCCTGAATATCTGGATGATTATCTGCCTTGGAATCCTCTTGTAAAAGAATTCTGTCGATAACCGTTGACCTTTTAGTATAAAAGGCTGACGGTTATTTTTCTATACACTGTTTTATTTGACGCTTACCTTACATTGCCCCATATTCAATCAAAAGTATAGATAATGAAGCGTTACATGAAGAGGAATTGGAAAAAATAGTTGTTTCAGCCAATGAACTCACAGTCCATTCCGTTGAAAAAAATTGCAACAATATCGTATTCGTTGCCATAAGAATGGTAATATAGCTGCTTTTACAATAAAAAATTTTACAAAAGATCAATTATTTTTAACTGAATACCTGCAAAATAAACTGCATTCATTTAATGAATTGATATATTTCCCTAAAAATCAAGGTTTTTATAGGATTTTGAAACAAAAACAGGTAGTATTTGACACTACCTTTCAAAAATGGGAGGGGAACAATGGAAATAAACGGAGTTACCATACAAATGCTTCCTGCTGCCTCGGGAGATTGTATATATTTGGAATTTCCAGATCCTGATTTTAGAATACTGATTGATGGAGGTTATGCAAAAACCTATCATAAGTACTTGAAAAAATTTTTGCTCAAACTGGCTGCCGAAGGAAAACGATTAAATTTAATCGTAGTCACTCATATAGATGATGATCATATCAGTGGAATTAGGGCATTATTGAAAGAGAACGGGGATTCGAGAAACCCTAAAATCATAGAGATTGATGAAATCTGGTTTAACAGTTTGAATCAATGTATTACGTCTCGAAACGCAGAACAAGGGATGTCCTTTGCAGTCAAAATTATTTTAAAAAGTATGTGTTCAACAGACATTGATTTTGAATGTGAATATAAAAAGCAAAATATAAGTTATACCAACGGAAAAAATCTCGCAGAGCTCATTCAAGCCGGAGGATACCGTTGGAATGCATCAGTTGTAAATAATTTAGTGAGTAAGGGACAAATTGTCCAATTTGGAGATCTAAAAATCACAATATTAAATCCAGGTATCGAAACATTAACTAAGATGGGTAAAAAATGGCTTTATCATTTAAAACAAATAAACTCAAATAATATAGAAATCACTAGAGACCCATTGTTTGATGCTGCCTTTGAGGGGTTTTTATTAAATAATGAAAAAAATATAGAGTTTAAACAGGAAAATATTTCGTATTCCAGCGAGGATTTGGATTGGTTGGATAAATATGCGGAATATAAAGACATAGAAATGGATTCTAAAATAACAAACTGTTCCTCCATTGCAATTTTGATTGACTATAAAGATATAAAAATGCTTTTTCCGGGAGATAGTCCAATTCAGCTTTTTGAAAATGAATTGCCTAAGATACTTGATGTCATAAAACTTCCCCATCATGGTTCAGCTAAGAACATTTCCCTGGAATTTATAAAAAATACAAAGGTAAAATATTATTTGCTGTCAACTGATGGAAAGCGATATATTGATCATCCCGGAAAAGCAGTAATCGCAAATATAATAAAAAATACAGGCAATAATACAGAACTTATTAAAAACTACGAAATTAAATTTCTTAAAGGATTGGGAAAATTAGATGCAGAAGATTGATAGAGATAGATTAGATGAAAATACAGGTCAAATAGAATGTGGAGAAGAAATTGGAACCGTGTTCTTAATAGATAAAGAAACCGCAATAACAGTAAAACATTGTCTATTAATTGAAAAACCTGAAACTTATGCAAAAAATGCTGTTTTACACTTCTCTGTAAAAGATGAGGAAAAAACAGTCAAAGCAACCGTAATTTCTGAGGACAATGACAGCTCAGAGGATTTGGTTGTATTACGATGCGAAGAGAGTATTGATGTTCAGCCTCTTTATTTGTTTAGTGCAGAACTAGATGTTTTTGACGAATTACAAATGGTTGGATATGGTAAAAGTTTTGGTTTTGAAAAAAGGTGGATACAATTAAAAAATACTAATCTTTTAAAAAAAACTAATAAAAATATGATCTTAGATACAATAGATTCTGCTGCCATGGATTATGAAGGTTTTTCTGGAAGTCTCATAGCTGATTATAATAATTGTATTGTGGGAATTGCAAACATGCAAAATACGGAAAAAGGAAAAGCTAATTCTTTACTGGGAATTAGCGTAAAAAATCGAAAAAAGTTTTTTGAAAATAATAATATTCCAGTATATGATCGGGCAGCATTATTAAATGCACATTGTAAGGCTACAAAAGCAAAAGCTTTTCAAAATGGTATTGATCAAAATGTATATTTAAAAAATAAACAACTAGAAAACGATACTAATTCAAGAAACATTGAAGAGAATACAAATCCTTTACTAAATATGAGTAATGTATATTCTGAAGATTATAATTGGAATATTAAATATACAAGGATAGAAGGGTTATTGGGAAATACTAATAAACGTAGAAAAGAAAGAAAAGAGTTAACCAAGCAATGGGCCAAAGAATTTGAGCAGTATCCCGGATGGCTTATAGTTCCAGCAGATTTCAGGCAACAGGTAAAAAGTTATACCAATGGAAAAGAACTTTTACAATGTAGCGAAAAAGAATTAGAATCTAATTTTGACTACTGTAATGAATTACTGGATTTTGCTTATGAATATACAAGGAGATATAAAAAATCTTGTTTGCCTTTAGATAAAAATATTGAGAATAACTTATATAAAATATGGGATACTTTAAATTCTCACTCGGATTGGAAAGAGAAAAACAAGAATAAATGGTTTACAGTAGGGTTATATTTACTTGAAAACTATAGACAAAATATGGATGAAGAAAAGTGGAACAGCATTTGTGACCAGCTTAAACCTTGCACAAATTTTATAGTTGATGGCAAATATTATTTGAAACTTGAAGAAATTCTTATGAATTTATTCAAAATGGATCTGGAAAAAGTTCAGCTAGAACTGGTATCATGCTCTTTAGAAGAAATGCCTTATGAGGTACGCTTAAGATTCATTGGCGTAATGACTGAATGTGGTCTTAATGAGGAAGCACTGAAAGCAGTAGAAGAACTTACCAACGATATACAAAAGAATAATAATGAAATAGCAGAGAGCAGCCCCCAAAACGTATATTTGAAGTCTCTGCTGGTATGTGCATTGTATTTAAAAGAACATTTACTATTTTGTATGAATCCATATAAGGAAGAAACCAGAAAAAAATGCAATGAAATTAATAATGAGATTTCTAAATATAAAAAGTATTATAACTGGGATAAAGAAAAAATTCTGTTTACAGACGGTGCATTAACCTGGTTAAAAAAGGAATCTCCAGAACCGGAATTTGAGTTAAATCGGGAATCCATTACTTTGGTTAGATCTGAGAACAATTGTTGGGAGGCATATTCTGTTTTTAAAAGCATTGAATATAGTGGATTTCCATTATATCTTCGAAGTAAAAGTTTGCTGAATAATCAGCAGGATATTTTAGTAAAAAGCTTGCTATCTTACTATCCTCAATATACATGGCAGCTTTTACTTCGTCTTGGAAAAACAGATGTGGTAAAAAAATGTATTACAAGAGAATATTTACGATCCGAGAATAGAAAAGAAATCGATGAACTTTTTGAATATGTATATAATGCGATAATGAATAATATAGGAAAATTTCAGAAATATGATCCATGGTATGATCAAAATGTTTATACCTCTATTGTAGCATCCGGAATTCCGATATTAGAAAGAATGTGTGCCGTATTGGATTCTGTGCAGCAGGGAAAAATGATAGACTTGATGATCCGATTGATCGAAGAAAATGCGGTGAAAGATCAAAGATTATTAAATAAATTCATTTCCTCTGTTATGAATCAAACCGCAGATTATATTAAAAGAACTAAAATAAATGCATTATTAACCTGCTCAATGAAAGAGAGAGAAAATATACTTGGAGTAGTACAGCTTGATCCTTTTGATGTGTTTACAGAGTATGAATTATCAAATCCATTATATAGAAAAGCTCATCTTGAACCCAAAATTATTAAAGCAATATTTAATATAGGAAAACAACAGAAAATAAATCGAACCTCCGTATTGGCCAGAATGGGGCAGTTATATACATGGGGAAAATTAACCAAAGAACAAGATGTTGCCTTTGGAGAATTATTATGGAGTAAACTTAATGAAGATACGCAGTTGCCAGATCTAGAGCAATATTATTTTTTTGTATTTATGAAATGGCCACATCCAGAAGAAATAGATCCCTTAGAAAGAATAAAAAAGAGTTTTATCAGTGAAAAAGTATCTTCAAAATGGAAAGAGGATATAAGAGGCAGGAATTTTACTGAAATATCATATTGGGAACAACTGGCGGTTTGGAATAGGTACTATGTAGATGAATGGTCTGCGAAAGAAAAAGAATGGTTTTTGGAACTGTTCATCGGCTGTTGTTCAGATATGGTAAAATATTGGAAAGAAAGCAAATTCGATTTTCAATTTACTTTTTCAAAATGGCATATGAAAATGATGATTCGTGCGATTGCATCTTTTGGCAGAAATGGATGGAAGGGAGTTAATCCGGTTCAGTCAAAAAAACTATGTACTCTGCTAAAAGAATTCTATGACGAAGGAATTTATTCATGGGAAGTGGAAGCAATGTTTCTTGCAGATGAAAAAGTTCCAGCCTTTATGAACGAAATGTTGGAACTAATGTATGAAACTGAATCAGATATGGTATTTTCAGCTACAATGGCAGTTGAAAAGTGTCTGGAAACAATTATGGATCAGCAATTAAAAGAAAATACCCTGCTGGAATTGTTTAATTTAATTAAAGCACGAAAAGAACCCGGATTGGAGTATTTCTTGATGATTATACATAATATTTTTTACCGAACAAATTCGCGTTTTCCATCCAAAATCATGAAAGGAGTTTCACAAGTACTTAGGTTAGTAGAAAAATATACGCGAATCAATTTTCAAATTTCGACGCAAGAAGAGTTTAAAGAAAATATTAAAGTTAGAAAGCAATGTGCTACTCTTGCATTCTTGGTATATCGTTTTGAAAATACATTTTATGAAGGCCAACATTGCCCCGAAGTAGAAGAATGGAAAAATATATGCACTGGTGAGAAAGCAGAAAATGAATTTGCTGAAGTAAAAAATTGTTGGTTACTTCCTGAACTGTAAATATGTAAATGAATTGTCGGGAAAAGGGTACATGAATTGAAAGAGACACAGAAAGGGGCCACCGCTTATGTGCCATGAAATGGAAAAAATTTATAGCGAAGGAATGGAAAGTGGGGAATTAAAGGCCAAAAAAGAAACAGCTCTTTCTCTTGCAGAAATGGGTCTGCCTGTTGAAAAAATTGCAAAAGCTGTAAATCATGATGTGAATGAAGTCCAAAAATGGATTGATGAAAATCTATGTGCAATAAAATAAGGAACACATTTATAAATGGGCAGGTCTGTTGGGCTTGCCCTGATTTATATAATATCGTGCTTAAGAGTAAATATCCAGTTATAATAGAGCAGTTATTCTGTATCAGAGTTGTAGAGACATCAGCCATAAATATATTGTACTAGAAAAGGAGCCTATCAAATGGAAACATTAGTTATCTATTTTTCGCAGAAAGGAAAGACAAAAGAAGCTGCTAGACGGATCGCACAGCTTTCCGGTGCAGATCTGGCAGAGATTAAGACTCATAAATCTTACCGGATGTCTTATAGAAAAACGGTATTTACCTCATTAAAAGAAATTTTATTAAATGAGCGGCCAGAACTGGATATGGAGATTCCTGATATTTCTGCATACGACAGGATACTGATAGGAAGTCCGATCTGGTGTGGAACATTTCCAAATGCAGTATTCAGTTTTCTGGACAAGGTAAATCTGAATGGAAAAAAAGCAGCAATTTTTACAACCAGCGGAGCTACAGAACCACAGAAGATTGCGGTGAAGATCAAAAAGAAATATTCTGCAAAATGGTGCAGAACATTTAATGCGAACCATGCAACAGATGAAAATATCACAGATTGGTTAAAATAGTATGTTCTTACAAACAGGAATGCGGATGAAATGCACAGTCCGGTTGTTGTAAAACAGGTACATGAATTAAAAGACACGCAGAAAGGAGTGGAGCTTATGTGCCATGAAATGGAGAAAATTTATAGCGAAGGAATGGAAAGCGGCGAACTAAAAAAAGCAAAAGAAACAGCTCTTTCTATGGCAGAAGAGGGGATGGATGTTAAGAAAATTGCCCGCCTGGTTAAAGTAAGCGAAGACGATATCCAGAAATGGATTGATGAAAACATGTGTGTGGCGAAGTAAATAAAAATCATATTATAGTGGGTAAGTCGGTTTTCGACTTACCTATTTATTAATTAAAGGTCAGGAATTTTTAGAGGCAAACTTGAGATTTGGTGTCGATGTAGAACAAAATAGGATTAATCAGTTTTCTAACAGCTGATTAATCCTATTTCATTTTTATTATTCTTTTTGTATGTGATTGTTTTTACGAAAACTGAGTTCTCGCATAAAAACACTTCCGTTTTCGTATTGATTGATTCAGCAGATCGCACCGGTGTGGTACTGCTCTGCTGTGGGATAAGCATACGAAAATCGGAGGCAAAAGACATCGAGGAGAAATTGAGCTGGAATTGAGAAAAAAGATATATTGTGCTTACGTTCTTCATGTACTCTTGTTGTGATTTCATTGTTTTTTATCGTATAATATGGATACTGGAGGTGGTTTGGATGAAATACAAGATTTTGGTTGTCGATGATGATAAAGAATTGGTGAAAATGCTTTGTAGTTATTTTAATATGAAACAATATGAAACCATTACGGCTACAGATGGAATGGAAGCATTAAATAAAATAAAAATGAAACCGGATATTATTTTGTTGGATATCAATATGCCACGCATGGATGGGATTGAAGTATGTCGTCTGATACGCAGTAAAGTGTTATGTCCAATTTTATTTCTGACAGCAAGAGTTGACGAAGATGATAAAATTAATGGGTTGCTTTCAGGTGGGGATGATTATATTACGAAACCATTTAGTCTTCGGGAGTTGGAAGCAAGGATTGTCACAAACATAAAGAGAGAAGAAAGGCATCAACAAAAAACGGAATACCGTTTCATGGATGAAATGCTGGTTGATTATTCTGAAAAAATAGTAGCTATAGCTGGACACAGGATGGAGTTCACAAAAATTGAATATCAGATTATTGAATTCTTATCCATGCATCCAGGGCAGGTGTTTGATAAAGAACGTATATATGCACAAGTCTGTGGATATGATGCGGAAGGGGACAGTAGAACGATAACGGAATTAGTACGGCGTATAAGGAAAAAAATAGCGGATTATTCAGAAAAAGAATACATAGAAACTGTATGGGGGATTGGATACCGATGGAAAAAATAAGAAACTTGTCACTGAAAAAAACAATTCTGCTTTATTTTGTGATCAGCTTAACGGCAGCATTTCTGTTATCTGGATTTACAGTTCATTTTGCAAGAAATATGCAGAATAAAATATGGGAAAAATATATTGATTATGCAGATTATACGGACGTGTTTCAGCAATATGGAAAGAAATACGAGATTGAGATATCAAGACCTAATCAATCGCAGATGAATCGTTTGGACTATCATCTTTCGGAAATGTGTGACTTTATGGAAACATATTCGGTACTGATTTTTTCGATTGTTGGGAGTGTTGCTGCGGTATTCTTTTTTTATAAAAATAAGTTAAAGACACCTCTACAGGAACTAAAAGATGCCTCACAAATGATTGCAGATAATGAACTGGATTTTCATGTGTCCTATGAAAATAAAGATGAGATGGGAACTTTGTGTAAAGAATTTGAAATGATGCGAAGTGATTTAGCAGATAACAACAGAAAGATGTGGCGAATGATTGATGACGAGAAGGCTTTGCGGAATGCAATTGCACATGATATACGTTCTCCACTTTCCATATTGCGTGGGTATCAGGAAATGCTCTTAGAGTTTGTTTCTGCTGAGAGTATAAAAACAGAGGATATTATGGATATCTTGCAAACAGGCATGTATCAGATTGACCGAATAGAACATTTCACGGAAAACATGAGAAAAATGTCCCATTTAGAACAGAGGGAACTGCAATGTTCAGAGATAGTATTATCGGAGCTGGCAAAAAAGATTGAGACAGAAGCTGTCATGCTGTCCAAGAAGGAAAGTAAACTATGTAAGGTAGAAAGCGTACAGGAACAAAACGTTGTGAAAGTGGATGAGGAACTTGTCATGGAAGTGACAGACAACTTACTGGAAAATGCAGTTCGATATGCGCAAAATAGTATTGCTCTGCAGATAAGGAAAAAGGATGGTTTTCTTATAATATCTGTTGAAGATGATGGAATAGGGTTTGTGGATACTGAGGAAAAAGTAACAGAGCCGTTTTATCATAAGAATCCACAAGATGATTTAAAGCATTTTGGACTTGGCATGTATATTTCTCGTATTTTCTGTGAAAAGCATGGAGGAAATTTGAAAATATATAATGCCAGACAGGGCGGTGCTCATGTAGAAGCTCTTTTCAAAGCTGAATAAAAATATGTTAGAAGGCTAAAATCATAAATAAAGTGGTTTTAGCCTTTTTTGTTGTGAATTTATTGAGAATTGATTTGTATGATGTTGTTAAAGAAATAAAGAAAGGAAGAGATACAATGAAAACAATTATAAAAAGAAGTATACTTGATTATTTAAAGAACCCTGTTTTGTGGATTGGCTTGATTATTATAGTCGCCAGTATATATCAATGTCTGTCATCGTATTTGCAAATTCATTATATCAAACCGAATGAACAGGTTACACAAAATGATGTAGCATTGGGAGATGCCGATGTCATGGATGGCTATATTCCCACATCTGATGATAAGGAAAGAAGAGGGGAGTGGGAAGATACGATCAGAGAGACTTTAATGGACACCTCCCCAAATGGTTTTGGATTTAGCAGGCAAGAAGCAGATGATGTAGTGAAAAAAATTCAGAATATGGATGTAAAGACTGCTTCTGAGTTCCTGGAATCCCAATATGGCTATTATAACGCAATATATGCTTATGAAGACCTTAAAATTCATAAGGGGACAGCAGAAGAAATCAATCATTATATCGAACAGAAATTATCCGAACATTCTTTTTCCTGGTACTTTGCAAAAAAATTTACGGATTTTGCAGGATTGCATATGGCCTTTTTTGCAACAGTCTTGCTATCATTTTTATTTATTCAGGATACACGAAAAAGTACCTATGAATTATTACATACAAAGCCTGTTACGGCAATCCAATATATATGTGGGAAAGTAATAAGCGGATTCATTAGTATGCTGGGAGTATTAGTGATTTTGAATGTTATATTCTTTATGCTGTGTTTAAAAACGTCTTTAGAATCGGGCTTTCCAGTAACACCAATTGATTTTTGCGTGAATTCTCTGATCTATATTGTGCCGAATCTTTTGATGATATGTTGTGTCTATACAATTACAGCAGTAATATTTAAAAATCCGCTTCCGGCAGCACCAATCTTGTTTTTACACATTATATATTCAAATATGCTGACCATGAAGAATGATATTTATTATATGAGGCCGTTCTCTATTATGGTGCGATTCCCTAGCAGATTTTTTGAAACACATGTAGCCAAAATGTCAAACATAAATCAGATTATTCTTGTAATTTCATCAGTTATATTAGTATGTATTTCTGTTACAATCTGGAAAAGGAGGAGGGTTCATTGAAAACGGAACTAAAAAACTGCCTGTCGTTATATAAGATTTTTTATTCATGTGCATTTATACTGATATTGTGTACTATTCATCCGATTATATACTATGAAGAAATCGGTTCAGCGATTCAGTCGCCAATAGCATTTTTAACAATTATTTTTTGTAGTGACACATATTTGATGGAAGTAAAAAGTAAGCGTACCGATGTATTTCATTTGTATGATCAAAAAAAGCAGTTAAAAGTAATATCACAGAGAGTGTGCGTTCAAATATTATATTTATTAATACTTTCCTGTGCTGGATATGTTTTATTTTTCTGGCAAAAACCGGTCAGTGTAAACGAAGGCGTTTCGGGTACTCAAATATTCCTTTTATTTTCCATTGCAATGTTCGGAACCATCTGGCTTTGGAGTATATGCTCTGTGATTTTGTGTACATTGCTTGGAAATATGTGGGCAGGTATAGGATGTTTATTTGGAATTGTCATTGGTCTTATATCGAAAGCGGGCAGTTCATTTTTCGGGAATCTGGGATTGTTTTCTTTCAGCTCTTGTGAACTTAATCAATTAATGTCCGAGAGTTGGATTTATGGAACGCTTGTGTCTTTTATAGTGGGTCTGCTTTTATTGGCAGTATTACCAATGGCTTTAAAGAAAAGGGGATAGATTATGAGTATTAGAATAAATGATTTAACAGTTAGATTTAAAAATGGTGTAGTTGCAGTAAATAAGGCATCTCTTGAAATACCTAAGGGAATTTACGGACTTTTGGGAGAGAATGGTGCGGGAAAAACCACGCTGATGAGGGTTCTTACAACCGTTTTAAAACAAACGGAAGGAATGGTTTCCCTTGATGGAATTCTGTATAACGAGGGAAATTATGAGAAAATACAGAAAAAGATTGGTTATCTTCCACAGGAAATCGACTTATATCCGAATCTTACGGTGAAAGAATGCCTTGTATATATGGGAGGACTATCAGGAGTATCCACAAATGACCTCAAACAAAGAATTACCTATTATCTGGAAAAGACTTCTCTTACAGAGCATCAGAATAAAAAAATGCGGCAATTATCTGGCGGTATGAAGAGACGTGTCGGACTCATACAGGCACTTCTTAATAATCCGGATTTTTTGATTATTGATGAACCTACCACCGGGTTAGATCCGGAAGAAAGAATCAGGATCCGCAATCTTTTGGTTGATTTTTCAAAGAATAGAACTGTGCTGTTTTCCACTCATGTAGTAGAAGATTTAGCAGCAACCTGTACACAGCTTGCCATTATGAAAAAGGGAAGTTTTTTATATTCTGGAAGCGTAAGTGGGTTGCTGGAAAATGCAAAGGGCTGTGTTTGGAATTGTACGGTACAAAATGCAGAAGAAGCCCGTTTGTTAGAAGCCAATTATTCTATATCATCTAAGCAGTATGTAGAAAATGGAATTCATATGAAAGTATTAAGCAAAGAAAAGCCAAATGAGAATTGTGTCCCGGATAATGATATCACTTTGGAAGATGCATATATTTATTTGACGAATAATCGAGAATAAAAGATATTAGTGTAGGGAAACAGTAACGGAAGTAAACTTTGATGAAAGCTTCTATACGGAAACGGAAATGACAACAAATCTGTATGTGGATGAAGAGACGGATTCGGACTTTTTTGATGAGGAGACAATGTACGATGATGATTCTTCGTATACAGATATAGGAAGTGGACAGTATGTGTATGAATATGACATGGCAGATGGCTCACATTTGTACCTATGTGGTTCTGAACTGTCCGTACCGCAAACAACTATCTATATAGTAGATGCAGATGGAAAGACAACGCAAATTAAATAATTTATGGAGAATATAAGGGGCTATCGTGATGATATGCTCCTTTTTCATGCTATAATTTAAAAAAAATATAAATTTTTTGAGACGATCCTCAAAAAAACACGACTTTATAATTGAGAACACTTTTGAGGAGGTGAACATCATAGACGATATAAAAATCATAGAGCTTTATTTTGAAAGAAATGAGCGGGCGATTAAGGAAACAGATATAAAATATGGAAAACTTTGTCATAAAATTGCCTATAATGTCCTGAATAATCGCCAGGATTCGGAAGAGTGTGTAAATACCACTTATTTAGAAGTGTGGAATAGAATCCCACCGACAAGGCCTGCAAAATTTAAAGCCTATATTTCTATAATTGTCAGAGATATTTCCATAGATAAATTAAGACATCTGACAGCTAAAAAGAGGTCGGCTGATATGGTTATGGCATTGGATGAACTTACAGAGGTACTACCGGATGAAAGGCATGCTCCTGGAAGGAACGATGAAGAGATTGGAAAATTGATCCGTATTTTTCTTCGTAAACAAAAAGAAGAGGTTCAGAGGGTGTTTGTTCTAAAGTATTTTTATTTCGAATCTAACAGGGCTATTGCGGAAAAAAATGGTTTTACTGAACGCAAAGTAACGAATATGTTGGCCCGTACCAGAAATAAATTAAAAAAATATCTGATTGAGGAGGGAATCTACATATGAATATACCAAGAATTGTAAATGCTATCGGTTATATTGATGATGACCTTATCACGGCAGCACTGGAAGATCCGCCGAGGAAAAGGCATAATCCTATGATCAAATGGATGCCGGTTGCTTCCTGTTTGGTGCTGGTTATGATTGCAAGCATTCTTGTTCCACATTTTTTTAGGAAAGATGCAGTCATTGAAGATAAATATAAATATCATATTGCTGAAACAGAACGAGCCATAGAATGGCCATGGAAATACAAGACTCCTGCTGAAAAGTATCCTGTTGTTAAATTTAATGGAAAACAGTTTACTGCGAAAAGTCAGAATTCTATTCATACAGAGGTAATGGGGGAGGTAATTGGCTCCTGTGTGGCAGAAGGGCTTGATCCTGATACAGGAAAGGCATACACGGAAACATTTGAGGTGCAGAAGATTAAGGGCATATCAGAGGAACTGATGATTGCCGTAGGCAATGAGGATGGATTTTATGTTTATGCAGTTGATGAGAAGTCGGCTCCAGATACGTTAGGTAAGTTACTGGAACTTTATGAGCTTTCGCAAAACATAGAATTAAACTATGTAACAAAATGTGAAGGTTATGAGGAAAAAGGGGAGCTTTTGCTGGATAATGATGAAAAGATCTGGTGGATCCTTTATGGCTGTGGCGATGCAAAGCTTGATGATACAATTGACTTCTTTGAAAGAGAGAATCGAAGATGTCTGGCTTTTACGGCAACTTCTGAAGCATTGGGTGTCTATAACCGGGGGATCTACATTTCTGAGGATGGTTACTTTGCTACCAATATTTTTGATTATGAATATAGTTATTTTATTGGAAAAGAGGCAGCAGGACAGATCATCAGTTATGTACAAAAACATTCCACGGAAACAAAGTCCAGTACCAGTCTGCCAACCATATCCGGAACTGTTACAGAAATTGGAAATGGATATATTATGGTTGATGACACCGTTTTATGTAAGAAATCAAAAGCAGGAAAGAAATATAAGGTATATACAGATGATATAAAAATAAGAAGATGGATTGAAAGCGGAGAACTTAAAGAAGGGGATCTTGTAGTTGTTGAATATGAAGGTGAAATTTCCAGTAACTATGAAGTAAAGGGAGCGTATTCCATATTTACAGGAACTCTTGAAGAAAATGGTATTTTAAACCAGGAATAACAAAAACAGGAAAGAGAAGGTTACAGATGTGAAGATAAAACGAAATTATTTGATAAAGCTTGCACCGGCTGTTTTATTAGTAGTTGGTGCTTACTGGCTCCTCGGTTCTGATTTTTTTACATTTCTGACCTGGTGGGAAATGATATGCCTGCTAGGTCTGGTATTTATGCCGGTAACATCCCGTATATTCAGGGGCTTTGATGATAATGGCTGGATGTTTTCTAAAGTACTGGCAGTCGCTGTATGCGGATATGTGCAGTGGCTGCTGGCCTGTTTAAAAATCACTCCGTTTACGGGAATGACCTGTGTTATCATCACGGTTATTTGTTGTCTGGGCAGTATTTTGTATGGAATAAAATGTAAGAACAGAATCACGAATTCTCTTCCCTGGGAACAGACAACCCTGGTTTACCGGGAAGAAATTCTGTTTTTTCTGGTGTTTCTTTTCTGGACATATCTGGCGGGATTTCATCCGGCGGCTCATGGAACGGAAAAATATATGGATTTTGGTTTTATGCAGTCCATGATGAGAAGTACAACCTTACCAGCCCAGGATATGTGGTTTGCCGGAAAGTCTTTTAATTATTATTACGGTGGACAGTATCTTGCCGTATTCCTTACGAAGCTGACCGGGACAAGCGTGGAGATTACTTATAATCTGATGAGGACTATGGTCGCCGCTTTTGCCTTTGTTCTTCCCTTTAGTCTGGTACGCCAGATGCTGAAGGACAAATTAAGGACTGGGAGAAAATGGTCTTTAGATCTTGGTGGTATCCTGGCAGGGATGGCGGTGTCTATGAGTGGGAATCTCCACTATATTATTTATGGAATCATCCTTAGACTGCTGAAAATAAAAACAGATTACTGGTTTCCAAGCTCTACCCGTTATATTGGTTTCGATCCGGCTGTAACCGGGGATGAGACGATCCATGAGTTTCCGTCTTATTCGTTTGTACTGGGAGATCTTCATGCTCATGTAATAAATGTCTTTCTGGTCCTGACGGTACTGGGAATCCTATATTCATGGATGAAGACAAATTCAGGAAAAAGCTGGAGACAGAGAGAAATCGGATTTCTCGGACTGTTTCTGGGAATGTTCCTTTTTTCTAATACCTGGGATTTTATGATCTATTACGTTGTGAGTTGCGGAGTATTGCTTTTCGGAAATCTG
Source organism: Blautia sp. MSK17_66 (assembly GCF_020538025.1). Classification (NCBI taxonomy): domain Bacteria; kingdom Bacillati; phylum Bacillota; class Clostridia; order Lachnospirales; family Lachnospiraceae; genus Blautia; species Blautia sp. MSK17_66. Next base: position 83,715 of record NZ_JAJBNQ010000006.1, on the reverse strand, counting down.
AAACGTTATTCCTCTGATTCTTTTATAAGTTCAGCATTGAAATGGAGTGTGATACAGTGGGGGGAACTGCTGGCGGTTGCTTTTCTTGCATCACTTCCGTTTCATTTGACTTTTCAAAATGTGATGGTTCAGGGAATCGGAGTAGTAAAAATACATACTGCTTTTTACCAGTTCTGTGTATTATGGGCATTTCCGCTTCTGGTTTGCACGCCATTTGTTATTGTAGTTCTGAAAAAAATACGAACATTCCCAGATAAAAAGATACGAAGTTTTTTTAGCAATGTAAAGTATCCTGATTTGTATGGGCTGGTTCTTGTACTTTGTGCTATGGGACTGATCTTTATTCCTGAAATTGTTTATGTACGGGACATTTATGAAAAAACAGCTCCAAGAGCCAATACCATGTTCAAGCTGACTTATCAGGCATATATCATGTTTGGAATTATGATGGCATATATATTGGTTTCATTTACAGCAACCAGAATAAAAAGATGTAATGGTACTGACAATGCTATAATATGTAAAGGATTACTGAGGTGTCCAAGATGTCAGACCCTGTCAGGGATCATTGCGATCCTGCTTCTGATTTCAACTTGCGGATACCTGGAAAATGCAATTATTCATTGGTTTGGCGGATTCCCGAAAAGAAGTGCATACCAGACACTAAACGCAACGAACTATTTGGAAAATGCTATTCCGGATGATGCCGCTGGAATCCGCTGGCTGAATGCTAATGTTAATGGACAACCTGTTGTTCTTGAAACCAGTGGTGACAGTTATAAGAATTATGATAACCGTGTTTCAGCAATGACAGGACTGCCAACGGTTTTAGGCTGGTATGTGCATGAATGGCTGTGGAGAAATAATCTGGAAGAGGAAAATCAACGAAAAGAAGATGTGCAGACCATATACACTTCAAGCAGCGCTGAGCAAATAAAAGCCTTGATAGAAAAGTATAAGATTTCCTATTTATTCATCGGCAGTTGTGAAGCTGAGAAGTATGGAGAGATCAATAGCGAATTATTAACTTCGCTTGGAAAAGTTGTTTTTCGACAGGGTGAGACGATGATAATTGAGGTTTCCGATGGGGAGAGGGCTGATTGATATAAAAGAGATAAAATTTTATAAAATGTGTTACCTTATGCAAAAAAATACGATTAATTATATAGATGGCAAATTTTGGCAAAGGAGGTTATGCATGATTGTTTATCAGCCATATAGAAAATGAAAGGAGTCTAATCATATGAAACATAAGGTAAAGATTATAATACTCAGTGCTTTAGGAGTTTTGCTTGTGGGATCATCGGTGGTATATGCCTACTCGCAAAAAGGCACTCTGATCTCACAGAAAACGGAGGAGCTGCCTGACGGAAATATTTATGTCGAAGAATTATATGAAATAGACCAGTAAGACAGAAAAAGCGGGGATGGCGTATTGATACGACATCCCCCTTTATGTGGACGGAAGTTGTTAATACTTCTAAAAGTAAGTTAAACAAATGGAAAGTTAACTGAATATGCATTATATAAGCAAAAATGTTTTTTTCGAAGAACGAATAATGTTAAACTCAATTCGCCATTCAGTGTCGTCTGATACTGGTTTGAAGTGTAAAGCGGAACAAGCAACATGGAGATTTGCCTGATTGCTGTCGCCACATAAAATTATGGTTGGCTCGTCTGCACCACCGATAACGCCAATACAAGCAAAATCATTTTGTATTTCAGGAGAAAAGGAATCTGTTGTAGGAGCAATTTCTACAGGTTTATCGCTATCAGCACAATCATGAATCGAAATATCATTGTCCGGTTCAGGAGAAAGTGTATAGCTCATAGTGGTAAAATGTGTGGGATAAAACCAAAGGTCAGAGCCCACGCAGTTTTGAGAAAGTGTCTGCTGTTCCAATTTTTGCACAGTTAATATATATTCTATTTCACTGATCGGATGGGAGAAAGCAAACTGGTCACCGGGAGCGTGTATCTTAAAATGCGGCCCAGGTACACGGAATGGTTGTTGCTCCATTGTAAGCGAAAAAGATTTTATTGCAGGACGGCGTTTACCTGACCACAGAAATGCCGCCCTAAAAATCATCCATCCATAGGAGATATCCAATTCGTAGTGTTTCACCGCCCATTTTGCTTCCAGTTCATTGTTTGTTTCGTCCGATAAGCAGGGATTAAAGACCACCGAACAGCTGTGAGAGGCCTGCATTGTTTTTCCATTTAATTTTAAACAAGGAATAATATCAAGGCAAAGAGGGTTGTCTAAATCTATTTGCAGTTGTTGTTCTTGCGTAAAATTTAAACAAGAGTCATTTTCGGGGCTTAAATCCCACTTTTTCATAAATTCGCGAATATCTTCTGCCGGAGTACACATACAAAAATCCAAGACAAGACCTTTGTTGCAAGAATACACCGCAGGAATAATCCAATGATGCCCAGCCCATTCGAATTGCTTATTTAATCGAAGTTCTGTTCCGGCATGGCCTTTTCCTGAAGGCTCCCAGAAGTTTCCGTCAAAATAAACCTTCCATTCAGGGATGGGCACTTCTGCATCCGGGTTCATATCAATATCATGTGTATTATCTTCACGGCACTTTGCTCCCACAGAGGAAAGGTCAATTACGCTTTGCAAAAATTTCTGAAATATTCTGTTCATAATGGTCTCCATAATTCTGATTTTCTGAGTTACTTCAATTATGATTAATGATATCATAAAAATGTTTTGCTTTATATTTTTATTTGTTCTCTTCATTTTGTGTTCCGAAAGGAAATTTTCTACTCATACTATATATCGTAAAAAATTCCGGATGGTAACAAAAACTTTAAAATTCTTTTAAAGTCAAAAAAGAAGTCCACTATTCAGACAATGGATTTTTTACGTTGATGATTTGTCAAATATATATTACAGGTGAGATCAGCATATTATAAGGATTTATCGGCATGCTGGACATGAAAATAGAAGAAAAGTAAAGATGGTAAGTGCACTCAAAAAATGATGCAGCAACAAGATATGGTGTTTCATTTACTGTATTTTATTGACGAATTCAATATATTGTGTTACCATATAAATGGATTATTTTTTATGCATGGTTTGCCACGCAGCAAAGTTTTTTGTTCCGGATATGCTGTTCCGGGAGCAACATTTAGGCGAAGGCCTTTTATCAATAGGAAGACATCAAAAATCAAAAGAAGATTTTTGGTGTCTTTTTTTTGTTGTCCAAAAACGAAATGTGAAGTGTGCAAAAAAACAGGAAGGGAGGAAATGTAAAATAATCCATAAAAGATGAACAGGAAAATCAAAAAAGGAGGCAGAATATGGGACAGGATGTATGCATTCGAAAAGATGAAAAACCACTGGGATATGACTGGGAATGTGGACATGAGGAATTATATGTCAGAGTGAATATGTACTACAACGGATCTTTGTATGTCGGATTATGGCAAAAGCAAGAAGAATGTGAGGAAAAACTGGAATTATTCGGAGATCTTACAATTGGAGTTATGGGATTTCTAAGGCCAGGGCAGGCAATAATCTCGGATTGCGGAGCAAAAGCAAAGGTTGCGTTTATTGAAAAGTATAAACTCGGAAAAGTTATAGGTAAGAGGAAAATCAATTATGGCAGCTATTATGTCGTAGAGTTTAATCTTGCACGACTTGCACAGCTCGATCCAGAAGGTACGGAAAGATATCTGCTCGAAAATGGTCTTGATCAAAAAGAATTTAAAGCAGATTAGGGTAAAGAGGTACATTTGAAAACCAGGCAATAAAGGTGGTGCGGCATGAAAGACGACGAATATAAGGGATATTACTGTCTGCTGATTGCAATCTTGTGCAATTTGAATGCAGCGGAAGCCAGCACAATGTACGAATACGGACCAGATCATCCGCTTTGCCGGAAAATCCTGAAAAAGAAAGTTCGAAAACCGTCCATAAGAAAGCTCAAGGAAACGGAACAGGCAGCGGCTATGAAGGCTCTTCTTGATCAGGGATACAGCCAGGATGCAGTATCGGAAGCATTTCAGTGTTTTCCATCTACGGTCAGGCGCAGAGTAAGAAAATTAACAGAAAGGAAGGAAACGAATGACAGATCAGAAATTGATTGCAGGAATATTTAATGATTTTTTAGGACTTTATACGGGTAAAATTCAGACCGGTATCCGTCCTTTGATTGAAAAATATAAAAACCATCCCATGCTAATGGGGCTCCTCTCCAATTTGGATGAAGCGGCAAAGATTCAGGCACCGAAAGCCATGAAAGAAATCTATTCTTTCTATAAAGAATATCGTGGCAGGGATCTGGAAGATGCTGACTGGAAGGAACTGACGGAAAAAGCCCGTCAGATCTGTGCAGGATGGGAAGAAAATGAATGGGTTCGCCGTATTGTACTGGAAATGATCAGCCTTTTGGATTCTGATGATGCTGAGAGACGCAGGATTGCATTGGAAGTAGAAAAAGAAATGGAAGCGGCTGAACAGAAAATGAATGCGGCATAAAAAGCAGGCAGAGGCAGGAGATTTTTTCTTCTGCCTCATGTTTTTATCAGGAAAGAAGGGATCGATTATGTTAAATGAGATCATAAAAACTGCAGAAGAATTAAATACAGCAGCATTGTATTACCGCCAGAGCGGGAATATGGATGGTGTGCGGGAACTTGCCAAAGCACATGCAGTTTCCCAAAAACAGACAGAGGAATTTATTCAGGGCAGCCGCTACCGTCTGGTTGAGATCCCGATGGGGGAAAGAAAGTTTGCGAATGCGTCTGAAAAACTGCGTGCAGAAATGTTTGCCTTAAAGGATGCAGGCTTTGCAGACATCATAGGACAGTATCTTGTAAATCTTGCCAAAACGGATTCTGCTTTAGATGCACAGGTGTTAAAAAAACATAAGATGCTTCAGAGATGTTTGGATTACGTGACGCAAAAAGCCTACAACATTGCATTGGAGGGAGCGAAAAAAAAGGGAGAGAACGGCATTCGAGCCAATACAGGCCTGGCACTCTCCGGCGACCAGGTTTTTCCCTGGGTACTTGAATATTATGCGAAAGATGATGAAAAAGAAATAGCAGAAAAAGAGCAGGAAGAAAAGAAAAAAATTCAAAAGGAATGGGATTCGGTAAATAAGAGAACGAAAACAATACCGAAAAACCAGGGGACAAAAAAAAATTCCGAGGTGCATCCCAAAGAAGCAGCGGAGCAGGAAGAAAAGCATATCAGCAAGAAAAAATCAAAAGATTCCGGGCAGATGTCCTTGTTTGACATGATGCATCCGAAAGAGAGTTAAAGGAGAAGGATATGATCGCATATAAAGGATTTCAAAAGGATTTGAAATGTCGAGGCTTTCAGTTTCAGGAGTATGGCATAAATGAAACGGAAAAAGCAAACTGTAGACAAAATGGATTTCATTGTGCAGAAAACCCATTGGATTGTCTCTGCTATTATCCGAATTGGAAAAATTCCGTGTATTACATAGTAGATGCATCAGGGGATTTGGATGAAGATGGAGAAGATTCAAAAATCTCCTGCACAAAGATGCGCCTGTTAAAGAAAATTGAATTGAGAAGCCTGTTATTACATGGAGCTGCCTACATGGCGAAATATCCAAACCGGAAATGGAACTCCCATGTTGCAAAAGAAAACGGGATCAGCTGCAACGGATTTTGCATTGTACGTGGAAAAGACCCCAAAGCCAAAGGACAAAAGGGCGATTTACTGTTACTTTTAAAGGAGCAGCCTGGTAACAGCCAGATACTGGAAATTGGGGTCATCTCTATCGATGGTCAGAAATATCCGGAGAAAGCATGGATTGATGTGACTGGAAAGCTGGTGGAGTTATGAGAAAAAAGAGGTTGATGGAATTAAAACCATTAAAAGTGATGAACAGACATATCGCCGATGCAAAGAAAACTGAAATATCTTTGAGTCCATTGGAGAAACAAATGGGTGAACTTGGAAAATATCGGATGTATTGTCGAGCAGCAGTAGAAAAAGGAATTTTAAAAGTGTATCTGTTTGCCGTAACGGATATTGAGGAGAATATAAACTTTCCAAGGTACCGTCTGTTTATCAGCAGAAAAGAGAGACGGTTTATAACCTATGATGAAAAATTAAAAAAATGGAGAAAGGCACTTCTTGAAAGTATCTTATGGGATGTAAGAACTAATTTGGGCAACATCTATGTAAATGGCTGTGATACAAAGATTATCCAAAAATATTTAAAGACAATGCAGCCTGCAATCCGGGCACTGGAAGAGTTTCAGGCGAATATCCGTAAAGAACAAAGGATACGTCATGATAAAAAACTTACAGATTCATGGGACCAGGTGATGAAAACTGTATCTGGGCTGCCTAAAAACTGGATCGGATGGGTTTCAAAATATGGAATTACGGAACACTATATCTTCTACAAGTATCAGAAAAATGGTACTACAGAAGGATACTGTACATATTGCAAAAAGCATGTTCCAATCCGCTCACCCAAATATAACCAGAAAGGACGTTGCAATGTGTGTGGACAGCCGATTACTTTTCGTTCTGTGGGAAAATCTGGAAGGTTTTGTACAAAGTGGTACAGAGTCTACCTTATCCAGAGACGCAAGACTTCTGGTTTTGTGATCCGGATATTTCAGGCCAGAACGTGGTATAAAAAGGGCGGCTATACAGATTGCGAAACTACCTGCCATGAAGAGCAGAGAAGAATCTTCTCTGCAAATGGAAAGGAAATTTCAAATTTTGTTTATGGCCTGTTTAAACAGCGGGAAATGCGATGGATTTCATATGGGGAACCTTGGTATTATACTTGCTGCGGTATTCAGTATAAAGGGATGGTCTATCCTTACACCCTGTCGGATCTGTCCAGGCATGAATTAAAAGAAACAGGTCTGCGTGAGTACGCCCTTGGTCAGAAAAAGATAGATCCTGGAAAATATCTTTACCTGTGGAAGACGTATCCGGTACTGGAACAGATCGTAAAGACAGGGCTTTTCCAGTTAGTTGATGATGTACTGGACCACAGGGCAACAGATGCAATAAAAAGAAAAGGTAGAAAACCAACAGAATTCCTATCTGTGAATAAGAAAGAGTTTCGAAGGCTCCGAGATATGAATGGCGGGGTAAAAGAACTTAAATGGCTGCAACTTGAAAAGAGTACAGGAAAAACAATCGGGGATGAAGAAATATGCTGGATGGTAAAAGAAGGATTTGAACCAAACGACCTGAAGTTTGTTCTGGACCAGATGAGCATCTGCCAGATTCGACATTATCTTGTGAAACAATCAGAAAAATCCGGGGATGATATCAGCCATGTGCTGCAGGTGTGGAACGATTATCTTTCTATGGCAAAAAGACTGGGAATGGATATACATGATTCCATTATTTACCGTACCAGAGATCTTCAACTGCGCCATAAAGAGGCGGTTTTGAAGATAGAAGAAATGAAACGCGGAATCCGACGCAGGGAGCTGGAAGAAAAGTATGTCGGATTTCAGAAACATCTCATTGATTTGAAAGAAAAATATGAGTTCAGTGACGGTGAATATCAGGTCATTGCGCCAAAGAATATCGATGACATCCTATATGAAGGTGATACTCTTCATCACTGTGTAAATAAGACGGATACTTATTTTGACCGGATCGTTTCAAAGGAAAGCTATATCCTGTTTTTGCGGGAAAAAGAGAATCCGAAAGTACCGTTTTATACACTGGAAGTTGAACCAGATGGAACCATCCGGCAAAAACGTGCGGAATTTAACCGTCAAAATAAGGACATTGATAAGGTGACTTCTTTTTTAACATTGTGGCAGAAGGAAATTCAGAAACGATTAACCCAAAAAGATCGTAAGAGCACAGAAGAAAGCAGGAAGCTCAGGCAGCAGAACTATCAGGAGATACGTGATAATCATGTAATTGTCCATGGCGGAACATTTGCTGGGGAACTTCTGGCTGATCTTTTAGAGAAAGACTTAATGGACCTACCAGTGGAATCGGCAGAAAACGAAGAAAGCCCTACTGAAATAGCGGCGTAAATAAAAGGATAAAGTGGATGCGGCAGGGAGTTCCCCTGCTGCATTTGAGCAGAAAAGATAAAATGACATTATATGCAGCAGAAAATGAAGGAGAGGACGGAAATGAATAAAAAGGAATTACGTAACATGAAATTGCTGGAAGCTACGGATGAACTGATAAAACTTGCAAAAGAAGATGTGCCAGTAAGAGATAAAGGATACTATACGGAGCAGCTGATTTATCAGAGGGGGCTATATTTACGTGCAGAAGTAGAAAACAATATTTTAAAAGTAGCATTTTATCCGGCAGAATATCTTTCCATGGACTGTCGGAAACCTGTATATACATTATATATTGATAAAAAGAACGATGTTTTTAAAGGGTATGATTACCGGACAAAGAAATGGTCAGATAGTATGCTGGATAAGACCATTTTCTCAAAATGGTTATATCAGGAAAATTCTTATATGAAAGAGGCAGATACAGCGTTGATCCAAAAGTATCTTGAAAGTGAATATGACGATGCTTTATATGCACTGTATGTATATCAACGTGAGCAGAGACACCGGAGGCTGGGAATGAAATATGAAAAAATTCTGACAAGCTGGGATCAGTGCATGGATAGACTTCCAAAAATTCCGAAAGACTGGCTGAGATGGCAGAAAAAAGTTGGAATTACCCAGAATTTTATCTTTTATCATTACAGCCGCAGGAAAGATCAGACAGGATATTGTAGTTGGTGTGAAAGCGAAGTTCCAATCTGCCATCCTCACCATAATGCAGTGGGGCATTGCCCAAAATGCAGACATCAGATTCAATATAAAGCATTGGGCCGGGCCAAAAATATAGAAACCTCAAAAGAGACTGCATACCTGCTTCAGACCTGTGGAAATAATGTGTTTGTTTTGAGAGAATTCCAGCTTCAGATGCTCATAGTAAGCAGCTCATATAAAAAACCAGTATATTCTTTCTTTGAGCGCCGGAGAATCCTGTATGATGAAAAATTAAATACGAAAGAATATTATTTCGGCCGTCATCATTGGACAAAAGAAAGTCGCTGGATCCAGGGTAAATTACAGGTTCCAATGTATCCAGGTTACGGTGGCTATATGACATATGAAAAATATAATATGGGAAATATTTATGGAAAATCACTGTATGGCATTAAAAACAGGACATTCCGTAGGACAGGATTCTACAAATATGCAAAAGCCAAAAAGTATTTAGATCCGGTAAGCTTTTTTGAAATGGTTAAAGAAAGACCTTATCTGGAACGGCTCATTAAAGCAGGACTTTATCATCTTGCAGAAGACATTATGGATAATAAAGCACAGATTTATTGTAAGGATTCCGGAAACCTTGGAAAAGCACTGGGAATTGACAGGTTCCGCTTGAAAAGGTTACGTACAAACAATGGGGGAGAGATTTTTCTTCAATGGCTATTACTTGAAAAAGCTCAAAACAAGTTGATCCGTGACGATGTGATTTCGTGGATGTGCCGGGAAAAGCTTAAACTAGCGGATCTTATGTTCATTATGGATCGTATGGCCCCTTTACAGATCAAAAATTATCTGGAAAAGCAGGCAGCAGAAAGTGGGGAATCCGTGAAAGACCTGATCAAAACATGGAAGGATTATCTTAATATGGCAATTCGGGTCGGAGTGAATGTGCAGGATTCTGTTATCTACCGGGCACGAAAGCTCATGCAGAGACATAATGAAATGATAAAAGAGATAGAAGCAAAAGATTTGATTTTAAGAGCCGGAGAGCTGGAAAAGAAGTATCCGGGTCTGAATCGTATATGCAGGGATTTGAAAAAATATGAATATGCGGACAAAGAGTATCAGATCGTTGTGCCGGAAAAAGTGGATGACATTTTGTATGAAGCAAAACTGATGCATCACTGCGTAAATAATACAGAAACCTATTATGAACGAATGAGCCAGCAGGAATCCTATATCCTGTTTTTGAGAAAGGCAGAACAACCAACGGAGGCGTACTATACGCTTGAAGTGGAACCGGATGGGACCATAAGGCAGACACGTACTTTTTATAACCAGCAGAATGAAGATATTGAGCTTGCAAGGGATTTTCTTGTAAAATGGCAGAAACAATTAAAAAAGAAACTGGCAAAAGAAGATTATAAACTGGCTGTAAAAAGTCAGAGTCTCAGGAAAAAAGAGATTGACGAGCTCCGCAGCAAAGGCGTTCGTGTAAACGGTGTTGGGTATTGCAACAAATTGCTTGCTGAAATTCTGGAGGAAGATTTAATGGAGGCTGGGAATCGAGAACTGGAAGAACAGGCCGCATAATAGCAGATTGATATATCACAAAAGTAACTTTAACAGTAAAATGAAATTCCTGTGAAAATTTGGGGATATTTACAGAAACAGCTCTGAAATTCTCTTTTATTTAAGTATAAGGGATTTTATGGTATTCCTTAAATATACTCGAAACGGAGGATGAGATTTGGAGGAAAAATTAAAGTTGCTTTGGCTGATATTGATCTTTGTTGATTTTGGACTTATGTTTGTTTCATTTCCAATCTTGATTTATGTGATTTTTTGTATGACATGAATACAAAAAGCCTTCTGTAAGTGCCCTTTTCCGGTGAAAAGACCGGAGGGGCATTTGCATGTATGCAACAGTTTATGCATGTATTCGCAGGAATACGAGTAAAATACTACCCAGCTGCTACTGTTTAAAGCCTGTAGTGAAATTGACATTAAGTATCTGGAATGATACGATAAAATTGAACATTTTGCAAGGCAGATCGCACAAATTTTATTCTGATACGAGGTCAGAATTTTATACTTTATACCGCGTCTGCGGATCAACCGATAAAGACACAAAAAGAGTAAAATGAACTCTTGGAGTGTCTTTTTTTGTTTGGCAAAATGTTTTGACATGTATCAGATCCAATCACGATAAAAGGAGGAAAGAAGTTTTTATGCCACGTAAAATCAGATCAAATTACATGGAGAAATTCAAATTTGTGTACAATGGCAGAACTTTTGAAAGTAAGCATAAATGCTGTAATTTTTATGGAATATGTTACCGTAGTGTAATGGCATATCAGAATCAATATAAATGTAGAACTGAAGAAGCGATTACACATTTTATTGAATTGAAAAAAAGTAAAGAGATCATATTCCGAAATCGAAAATGGGCCAGCATTAAGACCTGCTGCGAATTTTATGATTTAAACGAAGATTCTGTCAAGACCGATATGTGGAATCGAAAATGCACACCACAGGAAGCGATTGAACGGGCAATAGAATGGAAAAAGGCACATGAAATCACATATCATGGTGTGAAATACCCATCACTGCCTCAATGTTGTGAAGACCTGGAGATAAATCCTATATCAGTACGTTTGTATATGGAAAAAAATGGGGTTTCTTCTACACGTGCGATTACACATTATATCAAATCTAAAGAGAAAAGAGCCTTTGAATTCCGTGGAAAAGAATACAAAAATTTTACGGAATGTTGTCTTGCGTATGGATTAAAGCCAAAGTCAGTAAGTTCAGCAGTATTTAAAGCGAAACGTCCTCACGCGGATGTTATGGAAGAAATTATCTCTCATATGGAAGGTTGTATGCCAAAAGAAGTAACGAAAAAAGAAGAAATTCCTGAAAATCAGGTGATGTCTAAAGAAAGGCATCGTGCGAAAGAGGCTTTTTTTTATGAGGGAAATAAATATATCTCACTTGGACAATGTTGTGAATTCTATGGAATTAATGAATCTAGTGTACGCAGTAGAGCTTGGCGAAAAAAGTGTACATGGGAAGAAGCTGTGAAATATTATATTCAAAAAAAGGAAACAGAAACACCGAAAATGCAATTCTTTTATAAAGGGAAAAGGTATAAAAGTGTTTCAGCATGTTGTGCTGAATACGGCGTTAATGCTTCCAGTGTGCGTAACCGTGCCAAAACAACAGAATGCAGCATTGAAGAATCTTTGGATCATTTCATAAAAAAAGCCAGAATGGAAACACAGCCGTCGGTATTTATTTTTAGAGACAAAACCTATAGGTCTTTGGAAGAATGCTGTCTGGAATATGGAGTCAACGCTGACAGTGTATCTTCAAGAAAATATAGATTGAATTGTACTATGGAAGAATCATTGGAGCATTTTATTGAAAATAAAGATATGATTGCCGAAAGAATACAAAAATTTACATTTAAAGGAATAGAATATCGAAGTCTCCGGGCATGTTGTCAAAAATATGGTATTGATGATATATGTGTGAGACAAAGAGCACGAGATAAGAATTGTTCTCTTGAAGAATCGTTTACACATTTTATGACGAGAAAAAGGAAAAAAATGTTAAGTAACCCGGAATTTGAATATCATGGAACTGTTTATCCATCGCTTAAAGTATGCTGTGAGAAATTAGGAATAAATAAAAGCAGTGTAATAAGTCGAAGCCATAGGGCCGGATGCAGTTTACAGGAAGCAGTGGAGTATTATGTCAGCCAACAGGAACGTAGAACATTGGATTAATCTATAAGGCCAGCAGGCAGCCTTTTTTAGAATTTATATAATAGAGAGGAGGAACGGTCAATATCATCTGCCTGCAGATATTGACCGGTTATATATGTTGCGAAAAAAAACACAGCCGGAAGCAAACAACGATAAAATTCTTATATCCGTTAAAGAAGCCTGTGAGCTTACAGGACTTTCTGAGAAAACAATGAGATCATTGATGAATGAAAACTGTTTCATGGTACGGATTGGGCGCAGAACACTGATTGATAAGAAAAAATTTCAAAAATGGATAGATCGGCAGTCTTGAAAGCTTTTTTTTGTTGTGCTAAAATATATATCCAGTGCCATGCATTATCATCAGAAAGGATGGTGGTGTTATGGGCAAAAACTTAAAGGGTAAAGAATTAGGAAAAGGATTATATCAAAGAAAAGATGGACGATATGAGGCCAGAATTTTCGTTCGCGGTACAGGAAAAACGTTTTCAATTTATGGTACAAATTTACAACATCTAAAAAAAGAAAGAAATGCCTACCTTGCTAATGTTTCCCCCGGAATTGCAGGATATGATCCTAGAATTTCTGTTTCAAAGTGGTATGAAAAATGGATGCTTATTTATGTGGTGCATTCTGTTAAAGCAACCACTTTAAGTAACTATGTAAATGGTTTTGAGCGAGTAAGAGAATATATTGGTTACATGAGGTTAATAGAGGTCCGTCCAACACATATTCTTGACATGATAAAGGGACTCGAAGAAGAAGGATATGCACGTACAACGGTAATACAATCATTAAGTGTAGTCCGTCAGCTTTTCAAAAAGGCATATGGTGGAAAAATGATACCCATAGATCCCGTAGCCGATATTAAACTGCCTAAAGAAGAACCGGGTGAAATACCTGATGAGAAGATAATGCAGGAACAAGAAGATGAAAAATGTCTTAGTATATATGACACTCATCGTTTCCTTGAGAGCTGCAAGAATACCCGGTATTATGAACTCTTTTTTATTCTTCTTCATACAGGATTACGTATAGGGGAAGCACTTGCCCTAGAATGGTGTGATCTTGACTTTAAGCATGAAAAGCTTCGTGTATATAAAACCTTAAACAGAGTTACAAAATATTATGATTCGAAAGGAAATGAACTTCCTGAAAGGTATTCTACTATTCAGATTACAACACCAAAGAAAAGTGCCAGCAATAGAAAGGTTCCATTAACGGATGCAGTGATTGCTGCTTTTATGAGCTGGAAGGAAAAACAGGATCGTGATAAAGAAAAACTGGGGAAAAACTGGGGAAAAACAAATATACTTTTAAAAAAATATCCCGGTCTGATTTTTACAACATCTTCAGGAAGAAGTTATCTTCCATCATCAGCTCAAACAGAATGCAGGCGGATTGTTGGGATTGTTAATAAGCATGAAATTGCTCTGGCAGAAAAAGAGAACAGAGATCCGAATTTAATGGATGTTCATCCTCATATTTTCCGTCATACTTTTGTAACAAGATGCATTCAATCGGGAATGGATGCCGCTACAGTAAAGAAAATAGCTGGACACTCTGATGAAAAAATGACTAATTATTATACACACATTGAAGAAGAACATATAGATGACGAATACGAACTGTATATTCAAAAATACGGAACAGAAACCTGATTTTGCAAATGGAGATAAAATTTTAAAGAGAGGTTTAAATACTTGAGTATAGACAAAAACACTAACGAGGAAAAAAACTATCGTAATAATGTGGTCAAATCAACACCTGGAACTTCTAAAAGCCGCATAAACACTGGGTTTCCGGAGAATATTAGTGTATTATCACCGATGATGCAGGAATATTGCAAGACCAAGGAAACTTATAAAGACTGTATTTTATTTTACCGACTGGGCGATTTTTATGAGATGTTTTTTGATGATGCACTGCTTGTATCCAAAGAACTGGAACTGACACTGACAGGCAAGGACTGCGGCCTTGAAGAGCGTGCACCGATGTGCGGGATTCCGTTTCATGCGGCGGAGACCTATATCAAACGCCTGATCGAAAGAGGACACAAAGTAGCAATCTGCGAGCAGGTGGAGGATCCGAAGAAAGCCAAAGGGCTGGTCAAGAGGGAAGTGATCCGTGTTGTCACACCCGGAACAACGCTGGATGCGACTTCTCTGGATGAGTCTAAGAATAATTATCTGATGTCTATTGTATCAATGGAAGATCATTTTGGCTGTGCCATCGCAGATATCACAACAGGTGACTGTTTTCTTACAGAAGTTGACAAACCTCAGAAGCTTCTGGATGAGATCAACAAATTCGTCCCTGCGGAAATCATCTGCAATGACGCTTTTTTTATGAGCGGAATCGATACCGATGATCTGAAGGACCGCCTTCGTATCTGCATCTTTCCACTGGATAACTGGTATTTTGATGACAGTCTCTGTCAGCGTACACTGAAGGAGCATTTTCGTGTAAATACGCTGGAAGGGCTTGGTATTCAGGATTATGACAGCGGTGTGATAGCAGCAGGAGCACTTTTTCAGTATCTGAATGAGACACAGAAGACCGCACTTTCCCATATGGCATCGATCCGACCATATTCTGCCGACAAATTTATGCTGATCGACAGTTCGAGCAGAAGAAATCTGGAACTGGTAGAAACTCTCCGTGAAAAACAGAAGCGAGGTTCTCTTCTCTGGGTTCTGGATAAGACCAGAACTGCCATGGGAGCCAGAACTTTAAGAGGCTATGTGGAGCAGCCGCTGATCGATGCTGCAGAGATCCGGGAGAGACTGACGGCGGTAGAGGAACTGACACAGAAGCCGATGCTCCGTGACGAGATCCGTGAATATCTCAATCCTATCTACGATCTGGAGAGACTGATCAGCCGGATCAGCTATCAGTCCGCAAATCCGAGAGATATGGTTGCATTTGCTTCTTCTCTGGCAATGATCCCGTTTATCCGTCAGATCCTGGGTGAGTTTAAGGCACCGATCCTGCAGAAGATCTATGAGGATATGGATCCTCTTGAGGACGTCACAGATCTGATCCGGCGTGCGATCGTAGATGAACCGCCGCTGGCACAGAAAGACGGCGGCATTATCCGTGAAGGATATCATGCAGATGTTGACAAATACCGCCGCTCCAGAACAGACGGCAAGAAGTGGCTGGCAGAGCTGGAAGCCCGTGAGAAGGAACGTACCGGGATCAAATCTCTTAAGATCAAATACAGCCGTGTATTCGGATATTCTCTGGAGGTTACAAATTCCTTCAAGGATCAGGTGCCGGATAATTATGTGCGAAAACAGACACTGACCAATGCAGAGCGCTATATCACGCAGGAACTCAAAGAACTGGAGGATCTGATCCTTGGTGCAGAAGACCGTCTGTATGCACTGGAGTATGAATTGTTCGCGGATGTCCGTGATAAAGTCGGACAGGAGGTCCTGCGCATTCAGAAGACTGCCAAGGCAGTAGCTGCACTGGATGTTTTTGCCTCTCTTGCACTTGTTGCGGAAAAGAATAATTTTGTCAGACCGAAGATCAATGAAACCGGTGTCCTTGATATCAAGGGAGGACGTCATCCGGTCGTAGAGCAGATGATCGAAAACGATATGTTCATTTCAAATGATACATACCTGGATAATCAGAAAAAAAGAGTTTCCATCATCACCGGACCAAACATGGCAGGTAAATCCACCTATATGCGCCAGACAGCTCTGATCGTACTGATGGCACAGATCGGAAGCTTTGTTCCGGCAGAGAAAGCGAACATTGGCATTGTGGACCGTATTTTTACGAGAGTCGGCGCTTCCGATGATCTGGCAAGCGGACAGAGTACCTTTATGGTGGAAATGACGGAGGTTGCCAATATTCTGCGCAACGCGACCTCAAAGAGTCTTCTGATCCTTGATGAGATCGGCCGCGGAACCAGTACCTTTGACGGTCTGGCAATCGCCTGGGCGGTGATTGAACACATCAGCAACACCAGACTCTGCGGAGCCAAGACGTTGTTTGCGACCCACTATCATGAGCTGACAGAACTGGAGGGAAAGATACCGGGAGTTAATAACTACTGTATTGCCGTCAAGGAAAAAGGGGACGACATCGTATTCCTTCGTAAGATCGTCAAAGGCGGTGCCGATAAGAGCTACGGTATCCAGGTGGCAAAGCTTGCCGGTGTTCCGGATTCTGTTATCAACCGTGCGAAGGAGCTTGTAGAGGAATTAAGCGATGCCGATATCACGGCAGCAGTCAAGGATCTGACTGCTCCGAAGAAGAAACAGAAAATTGTCTATGATCAGGTCGATATGGCACAGATGTCTCTTTTTGATACCGTTCAGGATAATGATATCGTACAGGAGATCAAGGAGCTGGATATGACGAATCTGACGCCTATGGAGGCCATGAACATTTTGTATAATCTACAGAACAAGATCAAAAACCGCTGGTAAAAGAGCGTACCATGGAATGAGGAGGCAGCCTTGAGAAAAATAGCAGTTTTGGACCAGAATACAATTGACAAGATCGCAGCCGGTGAAGTGGTAGAGCGTCCCTCTTCTGTTGTGAAGGAACTGGTAGAAAATGCGATCGATGCCGGAGCAACAGCTGTTACCGTAGAGATCACGGACGGCGGCAAAAAACTGATCCGCATTACAGACAATGGATCCGGTATGGAAGAAGAGCAGATCCCGCTGGCCTTTCTCCGTCACGCCACCAGCAAGATTGAGAAGGTGGAAGATCTGGAGCACATAGCATCTCTGGGATTTCGTGGCGAGGCACTTTCCAGTATTGCGGCAGTCTCCCAGGTGGAACTGATTACCAAGACACCGTCTGCCATCAGTGGAAACCGCTATGTGATAGAGGGTGGAATGGAGCATTCCCTGGAGGAACTGGGAGCACCGGAAGGAACGACTTTTCTGGTAAGGAATCTCTTTTATAACACACCGGCCCGGAGTAAATTTCTGAAATCGGATAGTACGGAGGCAAACTATATCCACACCCTGATGGAGCAGCTGGCACTTTCACATCCGGAAATTTCCTTTAAATATATTCAGAACAAACAGGTGAAGCTGCATACCTCCGGGAACTACAGTGTCCGTGATGTGATCTACAGCGTGTACGGAAGAGATATTGCAAAGGCACTTCTGGAGGTGGAATGGGAAAATTCTTTTATGAAGATCACCGGATTCGTCGGTAAACCGGAGATCGCCCGCGGAAACCGCTCATTTGAGAATTATTATATCAATGGCCGTTATGTCAAAAACAACATCATCACAAAGGCGATCGAGAATGCCTACAAAGGATTTCTGATGCAGCATAAATTCCCGTTTGTCTCTCTTCGGATGGAAATGGAAGGAAATGACTTGGACGTCAATGTTCATCCTGCCAAGAGGGAAGTGCGTTTTGCCAGAGAACAGGAGGTCTATGATGCTGTCTATGATACCGTCCATACCGCCCTGACCAGACGGGAAATGATCCCGAAGGTGACACTCGGCACAGATGAACCTGTGAAGAAAGAGGCGAAAGAAACTGTAAAATCCTCTGCAGTGCCGGAACCGTTCGAACAGAAACGAAGAGAACAGATTTACAAAGCTGGGGCGGCCAGATCTCTGGTTCGCGAAAGTCCGGTATTTACGCCTCTGGAGGAAACTTTTTTTGAGGGAACTCTCAAGAAAAATCAGGAACTGGATGAAGCAAAGAGCCGACAGGCAGCCGTACCGCCTTCCAAGCCGGAAAAAGAACTGGAAAAAAAGCCGGAAATAAGGTCAGAAGTAAATCCGGAAGAAAAGCAGCCAGAACTCAGGCGATCGGAACCGGAACTGTCAGAGTCAAAACGGCCGGAAACAATACAGTCAGAAGTAAAAGAAGGAAAGCCGAAAGAGGCAGAACAAAAAGTAAATGAACCAAAACCTAAGCAGCTTGAGCTTTTTGAGGAGAAGCTGCTCTCTCCGCAGTCCAGAAGCCGCATCCGCATGATCGGTCAGGTGTTTGACACCTACTGGCTGGCACAGTTTGAGGATAAATTTTATATCATCGATCAGCATGCTGCGCATGAAAAAATCTACTATGAGCGTCTGGTCAGAAAGTTCCGGGAGCATTCCATAGATTCTCAGTATCTGACACCGCCACTTATTGTCTCCCTGAACATGCAGGAGGAGGAAGTCCTGAATGCAAACAGAGATTATTTTGAGAAGTTTGGCTTTGAGATCGAGCATTTTGGAGGACGTGAGTACTGTATCAGTGCAGTGCCGTCTAATCTGTATGGACTGACGGAGGAGAAACTTTTCCTTGAGATGCTGGATCAGCTGGAGAGCGATCACAGTAAGGATACTCTGGATATTTTTGCTTCAAGGCTGGCAACGATGGCCTGTAAGGCAGCAGTCAAGGGTAATAACCGTTTATCTATGGAGGAAGCAGAGAAGCTTCTGGATGAACTTATGACACTGGAAAATCCATATCACTGTCCGCATGGAAGACCAACGATCATTTCCATGACAAAGACAGAAATGGAAAAGAAATTTAAACGAATCGTATAGGAGTGTTTTATGAAAAAGCCACTGATCGTACTGACGGGGCCAACCGCAGTAGGAAAAACAAGTCTTTCGATCTCGCTGGCGAAGGCAGTAAACGGAGAGATCATCTCTGCAGACTCCATGCAGGTTTATAAAGGAATGGACATCGGTTCCGCCAAGATCCGCAGAGAGGAAATGCAGGGTGTCGCGCACTATCTGATAGATGTGCTTCAGCCAGAGGATGAGTTTCATATTGTGAGATTTCAGGAAATGGCCAAAGCTGCCATGAAAGAGATTTATGCCAAGGGAAAAATTCCGATCCTGGTAGGAGGAACAGGATTTTATATTCAGGCAGTTACCAGGGATATTGATTTTACCCAGGCAGAACAGGAAACCTCCTATCGGGAGGAGCTGGAAGGCCTCGCCAGAGAAAAAGGGGCAGAATATCTTCATGAGAAACTCAAGGAAGTGGATCCCAAGAGTGCACAAAATATTCATGCCAACAATGTAAAGCGTGTGATCCGTGCCCTGGAATTCTATCATCAGAACAAAACACCGATCTCAGAGCATAACGAGGAACAGAAGCAGCAGGTTTCCCCGTACAATCTGGCATATTTTGTCCTGAACGCACCGAGAGAGATTTTGTATGAACGCATCGATCAACGTGTAGATAAGATGATGGAGGAGGGGCTTCTTGAGGAAGTCAAGGCATTAAAAGAACGTGGATGTCATCGGGAAATGGTATCCATGCAGGGACTTGGATACAAAGAGATCCTGGCCTGTCTGGACGGAGAATATCCTCTTGAAGAGGCAATCCGCATCCTTAAAAGGGACACAAGGCATTTTGCAAAGCGCCAGCTTACCTGGTTCAGAAGAGAACAGGACGTGATCTGGCTGGATAAAGAAGCATTTCACTGGAATGAGAGTGAAATACTGGAATATATGATGAATATACTCAGTGAACAAGGTATTCTTGAAAGAAATTAACGGGAGAGGAACAGATAAGAAATGAAAGAAATGTATGAACAGCTTGGGATTTCTTCTGAAGTCTACGATTTTGGAAAAGAGATTGAAGCATCTTTAAAGGAACGTTTTCAGAAATTTGATGAGATTGCAGAATACAATCAGATGAAGGTACTTCTGGCAATGCAGAAAAACAAAGTCAGTGCAGACTGCTTTCAGTCTTCTTCAGGGTATGGCTATGATGATTTCGGCCGTGACACTCTGGAAAAAGTGTATGCAGATACGTTCCATACGGAAGCCTGTCTGATCCGTTCACAGATTACCTGCGGGACTCACGCACTTGCGATCGCATTGTTTGGAAATCTGCGTCCGGGCGATGAGATCCTGGCACCGGCAGGAAAACCTTATGATACCCTGGAGGAAGTGATCGGTATCCGCCCGTCCAGAGGTTCTCTTGCAGAATATGGTGTTACCTATAAACAGGTAGATTTGAAAGAAGACGGAACCTTTGATTACGATGCGATCCGCGCTGCGATCAATGAAAAAACACGTCTTGTGGAAATTCAGCGTTCCAAGGGATATCAGACAAGACCTTCCTATTCTGTAAAGCAGATCGGAGAACTGATCGCATTCGTAAAGGGAATCAAACCGGATGTCATCTGTATGGTGGACAACTGCTACGGTGAGTTTGTCGATACAGTGGAGCCAAGTGATGTCGGAGCAGATATGATCGTAGGTTCTCTTATCAAGAATCCGGGCGGCGGACTGGCACCGATCGGAGGCTATATCGCAGGAACAAAAGAATGTGTGGAAAATGCGGCAGCCCGTATGACCTGTCCCGGTCTTGGGATGGAAGTAGGTGCTTCTCTTGGTGTAAACCGTTCTTTCTACCAGGGCTTTTTCCTTGCTCCGATGGTGACCAAGGGAGCCTTAAAGGGTGCTGTTTTTGCAGCGAACATCTATGAGAAGCTTGGTTTTCCGGTTGTTCCAAACGGAAGCGAGCCACGGCAGGATATCATTCAGGCAGTTACACTTGGTTCCCCGGAAGCACTGATCGCATTCTGTAAGGGAATCCAGGCAGCAGCGCCGGTTGACAGCTATGTGGATCCGGAACCGTGGGATATGCCGGGATATGACAGCCAGGTCATCATGGCAGCGGGTGCCTTCGTGCAGGGCTCTTCCATTGAGCTTTCCGCAGATGGTCCGGTAAAACCGCCATATGCAGTTTATTTCCAGGGCGGACTTACCTTTGAACATGCCAAACTGGGTGTTCTGATGTCGCTTCAGAAACTGGTAGAGAAAAATCTGGTAACTCTGCCTGTAAAATAAAGCAGGGACCGCGTTTTTCTGAGAAGGAGTTATTTATGGATAAAAAACGACAGGTGATCATTGTCGGTGGTGGTGCATCCGGACTTACCGCAGGAATCATGGCAGCCAGAAACGGAGCCACCGTCACGATCCTGGAACAGAATGAGAAGCCAGGACGCAAAATCTGTGTGACAGGAAATGGGCGCTGCAATCTGACAAACCAGGATATGTCCTGGAAGTATTTTCACGGAGAACATCCAGAGTTTGCAAAGAAGATCCTTGCTCAGTTTTCTCTGGAAGATACCTTAAGATTTTTTGATGAACTGGGAATTGTCGTGACAGAGAAAAAGGGCTGGCTGTATCCTCGTGGAGGGCAGGCGAAATATATTCCGGAGCTTTTGCTTCTCAGAGCTCGTTCTCTCAAAGTAAAAATCAAAACCAGGGAAAAGGTCTTAAAAATCTATAAAGAACAGAATACCTGGAAGGTTCAAACCGAAGGCTGGACATATGAAGGTGATGCTGTTATTCTTGCAAATGGCTCCAAAGCTTCAAAGGTTCCGGGCTCTGACGGAAGTGGTTATGTCCTTGCAGAGGAACTTGGGCATTCTGTTTTAAGACCGCTTCCGGCACTCACAGGACTAAAGGCGAAGGGAAATTTCTTCTCTTCCTGGGCAGGGGTGCGTACGGAAGGTAAGGCGACGTTATGGATCGATGGAACGATATCTGACAGCGAAACCGGAGAGCTTCAGTTGACAGAGTATGGTATTTCTGGTATTCCTGTGTTTCAGATCAGCGGAGCGGCAGCAAGGGCACTGGATCAGAAAAAAAAGGTGTCTGTCACATTGAATTTTTTTCCGGAATATACAGAAACAGCTGTCCGGGAACTTCTTTTGGAAAGGGAAAAGAAATATCCGGAGCTTTCTGCGGCAGAGAGACTTCTCGGTCTGCTTCCGGATAAGCTGATCAAAGTCCTTCAAAAGCAAAAAGACCTCTGCATGGCAATGACGGCATTTCCGCTTGAAATAAAGGGAACCAGCGGATTTGAGCAGGCACAGGTCTGCACCGGAGGGGTAGATACTACAGAAATAAACCCGGAAACACTGGAATCCCTGCTTTGTCAGGGACTGTATTTTGCGGGGGAACTCCTGGATATTGATGGTCCCTGCGGAGGCTATAATCTGCAGTGGGCGTGGTCAAGCGGAGCAGTGGCAGGCAGATATGCGGCAAAGGAGCAAAGATGATACGGATCACACAGTTAAAGCTTTCTGTGAATCATACAGAAGTACAGCTTCACAAAAAAATTGCACGGACGCTGAAATGTCCGGAGGGAAGTTTTTCATATGAGATTATAAGACAGTCTCTGGATGCCAGACATAAAGAAGACAAAAAATTTGTCTATACGGTGGATGTTGTCGTTCCGAATGAAAAACAGATATTAAAAAAAGTTCACAATAAAAATATTATGTCAACGGAAAAGAAGGAATACCAGTTTCCGAAACCGGGAAGTACCAGGCTCGTACATCCACCGGTCATCGTCGGAAGCGGACCGGCCGGCCTTTTTTGTGCCTGGTATCTGGCAAAAGCCGGCTATCGTCCTCTGGTTCTGGAGCGTGGTGAGCAAGCATCCAGACGAAAGGAGACCGTGGATCATTTCTGGAAGAATGGTGTCCTGAATCCTGATTCCAATGTTCAGTTCGGAGAAGGCGGTGCAGGAACTTTTTCTGACGGAAAGCTGAATACTCTGGTCAAGGATCCAAACGGACGAAACCATGAGGTATTGAAACGCTTTGTACAGGCAGGAGCCCCACAGGAGATCGTCTATCAGCAAAAGCCCCACCTTGGGACAGATGTGCTGATCGGCATTGTAGAAACACTCCGCCATCAGATCGAGGAGATGGGCGGCAGCTTCCGCTTTGAGGCGAAGATGACAGACCTGCTTTTTGAAGAGGGACATCTGAAGGAAGTGGAAGTGAATGATCAGGAGAAAATTCCGGCAGAGGTCTGCGTACTGGCACTTGGTCACAGCGCCAGAGATACCTTTGAGATGTTAAATCGGCGGGGAGTTTATATGGAACCCAAACCGTTTGCTGTCGGTCTTCGAGTGGAGCATCCGCAGAGTATGATCAATATGGATCTTTATGGAGAAGAGGAAAATGAATTCCTCGGTGCTGCAAGCTATAAGGTGACACATACCTGTGAAAATGGACGCGGAGTATATTCTTTCTGTATGTGTCCGGGTGGATATGTCGTGAATGCCTCTTCGGAACCGGGAAGACTGGCAGTCAATGGCATGAGCTATCAGGCGCGTGACAGCAAAAATGCAAACAGTGCCCTGATCGTCACCGTGAGTCCTTCTGATTTCCCGGATGATACACCACTTGGGGGAATTGCTTTCCAGAGAGATCTGGAACGTAAAGCCTGGGAGCTTGGAGAAGGCAGGATCCCTGTTCAGCTTTTTGGAGATTTCAGAAAAAATCAGGCAAGTACAGCCTTCGGTGAGGTGACACCGCAGATGAAAGGTGGATTTGTCCTTTCCAATGTCCGTTCTATTCTTCCTAAGGCAGTCGGAGATTCCATCGAGGAGGGTATGCTTGCCTTCGGCAGAAAGCTTTCCGGATTTGACCGTGAAGATGCACTTTTGAGTGGAATTGAGAGCAGAACTTCTTCTCCGGTGAGGATTGTCCGCAGCAAAGAAGGACTATCTAATATAGAAGGAATCTATCCCTGCGGGGAAGGCGCCGGATATGCCGGAGGCATCACATCTGCTGCTATGGATGGCATAAAAGTGGCGGAATTCATTTGTGAAAAATTCAGAAATTTTTAGGAGGGAGTGTACATCTCCCTCTTTTTATGCTAAAATGAGTTTTGATTCTTCGGGGGTCTGATCTTGTTTAGAGAGCAAAAGGCAGACATATGAATCAAATTATGAAAGAAATACCGGAGTCAGAGCGTCCTTATGAGAAATGTATACGGGATGGAGAGGCAGTGCTCAGTGACAGTGAGCTCCTTGCAGTGATTCTGCGGTGCGGTACCAGGGGGATGAATTCTCTGGGACTGGCAAACGAAATCCTGAATCATATGGAGCATTCTTCCTACCCGGGACTGCTTGGACTTCTTCACAGTTCACTGGAAGATCTGAAGAAGATTCATGGGATCGGTACCGTGAAGGCAGTACAGCTTAAATGCATAGGGGAACTTTCCAAGCGCATGGCGTGTGCGGCTGCAAGACCGGCACTTAGTTTTCAGAATCCGGACTCGATCGCAGCCTATTATATGGAGCAGCTTCGACACCAGGAACAGGAACTGATGATCTGTATGATGCTTGACAATCAGAATCATCTGCTGAATGATATTGTACTGTCCAAGGGAACAGTAAATGCGACACTGATCACTCCAAGAGAAGTATATCTGGAGGCACTCCGCTATCATGCAGTCAGCCTGATACTTGTACATAATCATCCTGGCGGCAATCCTGCACCAAGTCATTGTGACCGTGAGATCACGGAGAGGATCTTTAAAGCAGGAGAAATGCTTGGAATTTCTCTTCTGGATCATATCATCATTGGAGATCACAGATATGTCAGCTTCAGGGAACAGGAAATACTCGGAGAATACCTGAAATGAAGGGATTGTTTTATGCTTTTACGAAAAACGTACGGAATAGACCTGGGCAGCAGCACCATCAAAGTCTATTCCTTTTTAAAGAACAAGAGTTACATGGAAAAAAACATGGTGGCATCCAAGGGGCACACGATCATTGCCATTGGAAATGAGGCCTATGAGATGTTTGAAAAATCCCCGGTAAATATTGCGGTGAACTCTCCGATGACTTTTGGAATGATCGCCAATCTGGAACTTCAGGAGATTGCCTTGTACAGCATGATGAAGAAGATTGATAAATTTCTCGGGATCGGATCGGATATGTTTTTTTCAGTTCCGCTGGATATGACGGCGATTGAGAAACGTGCATATTATCATGTGGTAAACGGTCACTGGCTTCGTCAGAATCGGGTTTATATGGTGGAAGCTCCCATAGCGGATGCACTGGCCATGGGAATTCGAATGGAGAAGAATGAGGGAAGTATGGTCGTCAACATTGGTGCACAGAGTACGCAGTTTTCCATTTTGACGGACGGAAATATCATTATGTCCAGGAAGGTTCCGATCGGCGGCAGACAGATGAATGAAGCTATCTGTGCAGAGATACGTAAGCGTTATAATCTGCAGATCGGCACACGTACCGGTAAGCGGCTTAAGATTGCCATGGGACGACTGAACGATCAGCGAAAGGATGCCCGCAAGGTGGTCGGGATCGACAGTATTTCCGGCCTTCCAAGAGAGGAGATCATTTCCGGATATGTCGTGAACGCCGGGATCATGGACTGTGTGAATGCGATCGCGGCAGAGATGAAGATATTTTTGGAACGAATCCCACCGCAGATCGCTTATCATATTTCCAGAGAGGGAATCTATCTTACCGGTGGAAGTACACGTATTCCGTATATCGACAATTATCTGGCAAGCTATACAGGCGTATCCTTTAATTTATCGCCTTTCTACGAGAAGTCGACGATCTGTGGACTTGAGAAGATCATCCGGGACCGGGATCTTAGAAATTGGGCACAGCCCGTCAAACAACGTAAATTATAATTTTCTTAGGGGTATGATACATGAAAAACCTGAAAAAGAAATTTCAATTTCGAATACATTTAAAGAGTAAGCATTTATTGGTCATCATGACATTCTTCTGTGGCAGTGCGGTGGTATCGACGCTGGCCTCCGGCGTTACGTCGGAACCTCTGGCAGAGGCAGCAGGTATGATCGTGGTTCCGTTTGAGAAGAGTATCGATGGAATCGGAAGCTGGATCGGTGAGATCAGTCAGACCTTCCAGGACAAGCAGGAGCTGATCAACAAAAATCAGGAACTTCAGGATGCCGTGGATACACTGACGGAGCAGAACAACATTCTGATCCAGAATCAGTCGGAGCTTTCACGCCTTCAGGAATTATATAAGCTGGATGAGGAGTATTCTTCCTACCCAAAGGTTGCGGCAAGAATCATCTCCAAGGATCCTGGAAACTGGTATGATACATTTATGATCAACCGGGGAAGCAACGACGGCATCCGCGTAGATAATAATGTCATTTCCGGCAAGGGGCTTGTTGGTATTGTCACGGAGGTAGGCTCGAACTGGGCAACCGTCCGTGCCATTATCGACGACAGCAGCTATGTCAGTGTTATGACTGTGGGTACGGATGATAATTGCGTGGTGACAGGAGATCTTGAGCTGATCGATGAAGGCAAGCTGCGTTTTTCACAGCTGTATGACAAGGACGACAAGGTGACCGTGGGAGAACGTATTGTCACTTCAAACATCAGTGACAAATATGTGGAAGGTTTGTTCGTAGGTTATGTCAGTGAGCTCGAACTGGATACTAACAATCTGACAAAGACAGGTACGATCGTGACTCCTGTGGACTTTAAGCATCTGAAGGATGTTTTTGTGATCACGGTCAATAAGCAGGATGCTGTCGATAGCGGCAGTACTTCACAGGAGGATGCCGCAGAGACTGGTCAGGAGGGAACAGAATAATGAAGAGTAAGATTGTTCTTTTCTTTACGATCATTGTATGCTTCCTTTTGCAGTCCACGCTCCTCCAGAAAATAGCCATTGGCTCGATCACACCGAATCTCTTGTTGATCCTGTGTGTATCTATGGGACTGATGCGTGGGCGTAAGAGTGGTCTGTGGACCGGCTTTTTCAGCGGACTGCTTGTGGATCTGTTTTATGGATCTGTATTTGGATTTTATGCACTGATCTATATGTATGCCGGTTTTTTCAGCGGTTATGCATTTCGTATTTATTATGATGATGATATCAAGGTGCCAATGGCACTGACGGCTATTATGGATCTCATCTATAATCTTGCCGTATACGGGCTTCAGTTTTTCCTGAGGGGAAGACTTGGGATATTTAAATATTTATACAGGATCATCATTCCGGAAATCTTTTATACAGTTTTTCTGGCATTGATCGTATATAAAATTTTTTATTATATTAATCATCACTTTATGAATGCAACCAGGAAAGAAAGGGAATCTATTTGGGTACTAAAATAAAAAGAATATTCAAAAAATTTCAACTGAAACGAACCTCTGTACTTTTACTTTTATTTATCATGTTGTCTTTTGTCCTGATCCGACAGCTCTATCAGCTGCAGATCATACAGGGAGAGGATTATATTGATGAATTTCAGACAAGGACGACGAAAACGCGAGTCCTCAAAAGTACCAGGGGTAATATTTATGACAGAAACAATAAACTGATTGCTTCCAATATTCTGTCTTATTCTCTGACATTTGAGGATAATGGAAGTTATGATACCACCCGTGAAAAGAATCTGACTCTGAACGGAGTTGCCTATAAGGTTCTGC
The DNA here is from genome assembly GCF_020538025.1 of Blautia sp. MSK17_66. NCBI lineage: Bacteria > Bacillati > Bacillota > Clostridia > Lachnospirales > Lachnospiraceae > Blautia > Blautia sp. MSK17_66. The sequence continues at coordinate 56,008 of NZ_JAJBNQ010000006.1, read as the reverse complement.
GTATCCTTGCAGATAACGGTGACAGTCTCTCTAATACATTCCATATCAAACTGGACAATAATGGAAACTATGTATTTGATATTGAGCCGGGATTTACCCTGAATCGATTTAAGGCGGATATTTACGGTCATGCGCTGATCGATGATCTGACAGAGGATGAGGCGGCTGCAAGTGCAGAGGATATTATGAGCTACTTAAGCGGCAGCAAGGGCTTTTCTATTGTTCTTTATGGCGACGATGCCTATACAACGGAAGAACTGAAGAAATATGGACTTCCGGAGGAACTGACCAGACAGGAGGTCCTTGACATTGCGATCATGCGTTATGAGCTGAGTACAAACAGCTTCCAGAAATATATGGCTGTTACGATAGCGACAAATGTCAGTGAAAGCACAGTGGCAGCAGTCAAAGAAAATCAGAATGAACTCCAGGGAATTGATGTGCTTGAGGATTCCAGTCGTCAGTATGTAGATGATGAGAGTATGGGACCGCTTCTTGGCTATACCGGAAAGGCATCTTCTGAGGAACTGGCGGATCTTAAGAAGCAGAACTCAAAATATAAGAGCAGCGCAGTAATCGGAAAAGCCGGAATTGAGCAGTATATGGAACTGGAACTGCAGGGGACAGATGGTCAGGAAACGGTTACGGTTGATAACCTTGGTAAGGTTTTGAAGATCGACAGCGATACCACCGTCGAGCCTCAGGCAGGAAATGATGTCTATCTTTCTGTTGATGCAGACTGGCAGGCGGCAATCTACCAGATTCTGAAGCAGAGAGTTGCAGGTATTCTTCTGAACAAGATTGAGGCTGTTAAAGAGTTCAACTATGAAGCTGAGCAGGATGCAAGTAAGATCGTTATTCCAATCTATGATGTATACAATGCTCTGATCTCGAACAGTGTCATTGATATTGACAAGTTCAGTGATGAGAATGCATCGGATACAGAAAAAAATTTATACGCCAAATTTCAACAAAAGCAGCAGGAAGTTTTTGATACAATAACTAATAGGCTGACAATGGATAATCCACCGGCATACAAGGACGAATCCGATGAGCTTAAAGAATATCTTTCTTATATCTGTGATACCATTCTGAGAGATACACTTGGTGTGATCAAGAAGGATGCGGTGGATACTTCTGATGCAACCTATCAGGCATGGGCCACAGATCGCAGCATCAGTCTTAAGGATTATCTGAACTATGCTGCCAGTCAGAACTGGATTGACATATCGGTCATCTCTCCGAAAGAAGAATATCTGGATTCTAACGAGGTTTATACAACACTTACAGATTATATTACTGATTATCTCAAGACAGATACCGGATTCTCCAAGCTTCTGTATAAATACATGCTTATGGATGACCGGATTTCAGGACAGGATATCTGTCTGGTGCTGTATGAGCAGGGAGTACTCTCAAAGGATGATGCAAGCTACGCAAGCCTTGCATCCGGTCAGATGTCAGCATATGATTTCATGATCAACAAGATTGCCAATCTGGAGATCGAACCAGCACAGCTTGCACTTGCACCATGTTCAGCATCCGCTGTCATTACAGATGTAAAAACAGGAAAAGTTCTTGCCTGTGTATCCTATCCGGGATATGATAATAATAAGCTCAGCAACAATATGGATACCAGCTATTATACAAAGCTTGCCCTGGATCAGTCGAGTCCGTTCTTCAATAAGGCAACGCAGCAGACAACGGCACCAGGTTCCACCTTAAAGCTTCTGTCTGCCGTTACAGGTATGATGGAGGGTGTTATCGATGACGGCACCTATTATGAATGTACGGGTAAATTTGACTTGGTGTCACCGGCCATCTACTGCTGGAACCGTCAGGGTCACGGATCTCTGGAGATCAGAGGTGCGATCGAACAGTCCTGTAACTATTTCTTTAACATGGTCGGTTTCCTTGCAGGCAAAAATGCGGATGGTGACTTTTCTGAAACACTGAGTCTTTCCAAACTGCAGAAATATGCTTCTGAGTTTGGTCTCGATGAAAAAACTGGCATTGAGATTTCAGAAGCAACACCACATATTTCTGACAGTAAAGCAGTTCCTTCCTATATTGGACAGGGTAATCATCTGTTTACAACCAGCCAGCTTGCCCGTTATGCGACAGCACTGGCAACCTCGGGAACTGTCTATGACCTTTCACTTTTAAATAAGGTTACAGACTCCCAGGGCAAAATCCTCAATGAATACGCACCGTCTGTAAAGAATGAAATGAGCGATGTACCGAATAATGTGTGGGAAGATATCCACGACGGTATGCGAAGAGTGGTACAGACGCATGAGCAGTTCAACGGACTTGGGGTAACACTTTCGGGTAAAACAGGTACAGCTGAGCTGGATATTTACCATCCGAACCACGGTCTGTTTATCGGATATACAAACTCACCTTCTACGGGAGACGCGGAATATGCGATTGCTGTCCGTATTGCAAATGGATATACATCAGGAAATGCCTGCCTGACTGCAAATGATATTTTACAGTACATCTATGATCTGGCAGACGAGGATACAATTCTGACAGGTTATGCCTCCAGTGATACAAGTAATACTTCAAACGACTAAGGATATGTGCTGCGGCAAATATACAGAAGAGAATACCAGAAGTCTGGAACATATCTTTTCAGGAGGGTGCAGAAACATGGGTGAAGTGATAGTAGTTACATCCGGTAAGGGTGGAGTCGGCAAAACAACAACCGTAGCCAATATCGGTACTGGACTGGCGATGCTGGACAAGCGGACAGTCGTTGTCGATACGGATATCGGTCTTCGGAATCTGGATGTGATCCTTGGACTCGAAAATCGTATCGTATACAATCTGGTAGATGTCATAAATGGGAAGTGCCGCCTGAAGCAGGCACTGATCAAGGATAAGAGACATCCGGAACTGTATCTGCTTCCATCGGCACAGACAAAGGATAAATCCGCTGTTTCTCCGGAACAGATGATCAAACTGACAGAAGAACTGAGAGAAGAGTTTGATTTTGTTCTTCTGGACTGTCCGGCAGGGATCGAGCAGGGATTCCGAAATGCGATCGCAGGAGCGGACAAGGCTCTTGTGGTCACAACCCCGGAGGTTTCAGCAATTCGCGATGCAGACCGGATCATAGGACTTCTGGAAGCAGATGGCATCCAGGATATTCATCTGATCATCAATCGGCTTCGTCCGGATATGATCGCACGTGGAGATATGATGTCAGTGGAGGATGTCGTTGAGATCCTTGCCGTGAATCTGATCGGAAGCATTCTGGATGATGAGCAGATTGTGATCGCTGCTAATCAGGGAGAACCTTTTTCGGGCAGAAATTCACAGGCTGAAGAAGAATATCGAAACATCTGCCGCAGGTTACTGGGTGAGGAGGTTCCATTTGCACCCCTTCATCAAAAAAAGGGAATGCTTCAGAGGATTGGAAACCTTTTTCATAAATGACTGCCTACAGACGGAGGGAGAGGATTCATGTGAAAGCTTTGTTTCAGTTCAAAAACCGCTCCGCAGAATATGCAAGAAACCGGATGAAGCTTCTTCTGGTTTCAGAGAGGATTGGCTGTTCCTTGCAAATGATGGATTTATTGAAGGACGACATGATCCATACAGTAAAAAAATACGTTTCCATAGATGAGGAAGGCGTTGTGTTCTGGATAAGTCAGGAACCTCCGGTCCTTCATGCAGACATACCGGTATATAAGAAAAGGGAATAAAATACAAAATGATTAAACAGTATAAATTACGATTTTATAATTTCAGACTGGTGCTTTTTCTTGTTGCGATCAGTGCGATCGGAATCATATTAGTCGGAAGTGCCAGAGATGATCTCAGAAGTAAACAGCTGATCGGTGTCATTATGGGTCTGCTGATCATGACAGCACTTTCGCTGCTCGATTACTCGTGGATCTCAAATTTTCAATGGATTTTGTACGGGGTCAATATTGTGCTTCTGCTGATCGTACGACTCTTTGGTGACTCTGCAAATGGAGCAGCCCGCTGGATTGATTTTGGATTCATTCGTTTTCAGCCTACAGAGCTGTCAAAGATCATTATTATTTTGTTTTTCGCCAGGTTCTTTATGGATCATGAGGAAGATTTGAACACGCCAAAGACACTGGCTAAATCTGTTTTGTTGCTGGCAGTTCCTCTTTTTCTGATCTTAGAGCAGCCCGACTTGAAAAACACACTCATGATGCTGGCTGTATTCTGTATTATTATCTATATTGCAGGACTCAGCTATAAGATCATAGGAGGCACAGTTCTGATTCTGGTTCCTCTTATCATCATTTTTCTCTCGATAGTAGTTCAGCCGAATCAGAAACTGATCAAGGATTATCAGAGAGATCGAATCATGTCATTCCTTTACCCTGAGAACGACGAGTACAGTGATGATATCCAGCAGCAGAATAACTCCAAGACAGCGATCGCGTCAGGTGAGCTGATCGGTAAGCGACTGTCCGGAAGTGACGAGGTGACCTCAGTAAATAAGGGTAACTTTGTTTCAGAGAATCAGACAGACTTTATTTTTGCAGTTGCAGGAGAGGAGTATGGATTTCTCGGCTGCTCCCTGATCATCCTGCTTCTTCTGGCAATTTCCATTGAATGTGTCCGGATGGGGCTTCGAGCGAAGGATTTGTCCGGTAAGATCATATGCTGCGGAATGGCCAGTGTCGTCGCGCTGCAGAGTTATTTGAATATCAGTGTAGCTACAGGAATAGCACCGAACACAGGTACGCCGCTTCCATTTGTAAGCTATGGTCTGACCTCATTGGTAAGTCTTTATATCGGAATGGGACTTGTCTTGAATGTAGGTCTGCAGAGCAGTGCATATAATAAGGAAATTCGCAAAAATTCTATGAATCAGAAAGAGGATTACTTATGAAAAAAGAACAGCCATATGAACGCAGACGTACCGCAGATACAGCAAAATCTGCAAGGTCGCATACCTCATCAGGCAGAAGTGCCTCGGCAAACAGGAAATCGGGAAGGTCTGCAAGGCCGACAGGAGGTACTGCACATACTTCCGTAAGAAATGCACGTCCGGTCGCAGCATCACAGGCCCGCAGAAACCCGCCTTCCCGAAAGAAAAAATCGCGCAGAAGAAGTTTTCTGCCGGTCATAGCAGTGATACTTCTTGTCATAGCCTTATGCGGCGGTGGATACTATGTATTCCGAACAGGATTACCTGTTGGAAAAAAGGTACAGGCCTTTGATATCAATCAGGAATTTCAGTATCAGAACACACTCAGGACAACCTCAAGGGCGGTTTCGTTTGCCGGTGATCTCTGTGTTGTGAGTGGGGATCAGGCACTTGATTCGGTCACTTTGGAGGATGGGCAGGAGGGACTGCTTCTGAATCTTAATGACAAATCTGTAATGTACGCCAAAGGAGCCTACGATAAGGTTTATCCGGCAAGTATTACCAAGATCATGACAGCACTTCTGGCATTCACCAATGGGAATATGGATGATGTTGTCACAATCTCAGAGGAGAATGTCACTTTGGAGGAAGGTTCTCAGCGTGTAGGATTCCAGGTGGGAGATCAGGTCACAATGGATGAACTGGTTCACTGTCTGTTGGTATATTCCGGAAATGACGCAGCATCTGCGATTGCGACGCATATTGGAGGAACGACAGAGAATTTTGTTTCTATGATGAATGCGTATGCAGCTTCCCTTGGTTGTACAGGAACTCATTTCACCAATCCTCACGGTCTGCAGGATGAAAATCATTATACAACACCATATGATATTTATCTGATGCTGAAGGAGGCTCTGAAATATCCTGAATTTACAGAGATCACTCAGCTGGGAAGCTACACGACAAGCTATAAATACAGTGATGGTTCCGATGCGAGTGTAGCGCTGACTGCAACAGATCATTATCTTACAGGAGAAGCAACAGCACCAAAAGGTATCACGATCCTTGGAGGTAAAACAGGAACGACCAGCAGTGCAGGAAACTGTCTTGCCCTGTTGTGTCAGAATGAATATGGAAATCCATTTGTGTCCATTGTAATGGGTGCATCCACGAAAGAACTTTTGTATCAGGAGATGACATCCCTGTTGGAACATATCAATACTGTATAGTGAAGACAGCCCGGAGAACCTTAATAAATCCCGGGCTGTTATTTTTCAAGATGTAAATGTTATAGTATAATAAATACAAATAACACAAAACACATTGCGCTCCGCGCCTTATCAACCAGCATAGTCAGCCTTCATCATCTGAACATCATGAAAGACTTGACTAACCCTGAAGTTTCCCTTATAGTTGATACGGAATAATAGAAAACTAAAGTTAAGGGGAAATCATAGAAAAATGTTATTTAATTCTTACATATTTATATTTGTTTTTCTGCCATTGGCTATTGGAAGCTATTACGGACTGCATAAACTTAAAAAACCTGTTTTAGCCAAAGTTTCATTGATTCTTATGTCATTCTGGTTCTATGGTTATTTTAATCCAAGCTATCTCTGGATCATGTGCAGTAGTATTCTTGTCAATTATCTGTTGTCTCAGCTGCTGCAGCGCAAATGGCTTTTTGCAGCTGAGAGAATCTCACTGCTCAAAAAGACTCTGCTTGGTATTGGACTTATCTTTAATCTTGGATTGATCTTTTACTTTAAGTATTATGATTTCTTTGTTGACAATCTGAACAAAGTTTTTTCAGCTGACTTTCAGCTGCGACATGTTGTTCTCCCGCTGGGTATCAGCTTTTTTACTTTTCAGCAGGTTTCTTACATGGTCGATTCCTATCGTGGTGAAACAAAAGAGTATAATTTTGCAGACTATGCATTATTTGTAACATTCTTTCCACAGCTGATCGCCGGACCAATTGTTCTGCATAATGAGGTTCTGCCTCAGTTTGAGGACAAGAACAACTGGAAAGTTAACAGTGACAATATGGCTCATGGGCTTTATATGTTTGCGGCAGGCCTTGTTAAAAAGGCCGTTATCGCAGATACATTAAGTGTGTCTGTCGCATGGGGATACAGCCATCTCGGAAATGATCTTACTTCCATGGAAGCAATTCTGACTATGCTGGCCTATACCTTCCAGATTTATTTTGATTTCAGCGGATATTGCGACATGGCAACCGGGCTTGGATATATGTTTAATATCCATATTCCAATGAACTTTAATTCTCCATATAAGGCTCTGTCAATTGTAGACTTCTGGAAAAGATGGCATCTGACGCTGACCAGATTTCTGCGTACTTATGTATATTTTCCACTTGGGGGAAGTCGTAAGGGAACCGTTCGGACCTACTTTAATATTATCATGGTATTCCTAGTAAGTGGACTCTGGCATGGAGCAAACTGGACCTTTATTTTCTGGGGCTTCCTGCATGGAATCGGTAATGCTGTCACCAGAATGTTCAAAAAACAGTGGGAGAGTATGCACGAGGTGATTCAATGGGCAGCCACTTTTCTGTTTGTAAATATCACCTGGATTTTTTTCCGGGCAGATTCTATTTCACAGGCGTTTACGTTTATCAAAAGAATCCTCGGCTTCAAAAATCTCAATGTCCGGGGACCTTTTTTGCAGACCTTCCAGTTAAAAGAATTTCATCTTATTTACAGCCATATTCCTGTATTAAATAAAGTTATGGCTTCCATCCGGGGTGTTGATGCACTGATCATGCTTGCCGGAATGTTATTCTTATGTCTTAATTTTAAAAACAATCAGGAAATGAAGTTTCGCCCGACAGTCTCTATGGCTGTTTTCACCGTATTCTGTATGGTATGGGGAATTTTTACCCTTTCAGGTGTGTCGGAATTTCTCTACTTTAACTTTTAGGGAGCAATAAATATTATGAACAGTAATAAATTTGTAAAAACAGTACTCGTCGGAACTGGTACCATGCTGGTTCTTATCGGCGGCATGACAGCAGTAATAGATCCATTTTTTCATTATCATAAGCCACTAGCACAGCTGGAATATCCTCTTGAACGAGGAAGAGAGCGTTATCTCAACAATGGAATCATCCGAAACTTTGATTATGATTCTGCAATCACCGGAACTTCTATGATGCAGAATTTCAAAACCTCTCAGTTTGATAAGCTGTTTGATGCACATTCTGTCAAGGTGACTCTTACCGGTGATACATACTGGGCGATAGACGAGGAAATCCGGATGATTTTTCAGAATAAATCTGATATAAAATATATCTTCCGCTGTCTGGACTATAATAAGGTTTTTGATGACAAGTCTGATTATAATTACGATAACGTTCCGACCTATCTGTATGATGATAATCCCTGGAATGACGTACAGTATCTCTTTAATAAAGACGTTTTTATAGACAATACACTCGATGTCGTGAAATATACCCTTCATGGACAGAAAATGCCTGATATGGATCAATACAGCTCCTGGGCAGCTGATCATCCGGTCGGTAAAGATTATGTCCTTCAGAATTACTCCGCACCAGCCAGATGTGAGGATCAAAAGGAATTCACAGAAAAAGAAGCTGAAATTGTCCGACATAATGTAGAAGAAAATGTTCTCGATATGGTAAAAGCACATCCTGAAACAACCTTTTATTTCTATACTCCACCATACAGTGCCCTCTGGTGGTATAAGACGAAATGTTCAGGGAATCTTAAACGCTATTTTCAGGCAGAACAACTGCAGGCAGAGCTTCTCCTGCAATACGATAATGTGAAGCTTTTTTCCTTCACAGATCTTTTTGATCTGACCTGTGATCTTGATAATTACAAGGATGATACACATTACAGCGAGCAGATCAGTGCGGATATCATGGACTGGATCCACGATGGAACATACCAGATGACAGAAGCTAACTATAAATCAAGGATAGAGAACATGACAGACTATTATCTTCATTACAACTACTCAAAATCGGGAATTCCTCTGGCACAGGAAAATTAATCTGCCGCAGACAAAACACCTCGACCATAAGAACTATAAATTTTCCTCCTTTTAGAAAATTTCACAAAAACTTGCAATTATCTATTGAAATTTGATACAAAATACACTATAATACAAACATATTAATTATCGTATTTGTTCAAAATTAATATCATATTGTGTCTAAGGAGGAAAACAGGATGGTTGAACTGATCGTAGGAAAGAAAGGCAAAGGCAAAACAAAAGTACTGTTAGACAAAGTAAACGGCGCAATTAAGGATGCGAATGGCAGCATTGTTTATCTGGACAAAAGCACCAAGCATATGTATGAGCTGAATAATAAGGTTCGTCTGATCGATGTTTCTGTATATCCGATCAAGAACGCCGATGAATTTGTCGGATTTGTATGTGGAATCATTTCTCAGGACCATGACCTTGAGCAGGTTTATCTCGACAGTTTCCTGACTACAGCTAAATTAGAAGGACTGGATGTTACCAGTACACTGGAGCAGCTTACTACCGTTGGTGAGAAATTCAATGTGAAATTCATCATCAGCATGTCTCTTGACAAAGAAGATATTCCGGCTGCATTCCAGGATAAGATCGTAACTGCATTATAATTACGGATTCATTAAATTTTACATAGGATGGAGAAAGAACTCTGTTAAGTGCAGAGTTCTTTTTTTATGTTATTACAAGCGCAGATTAGATTACATAATTATACTTATGTAATCTAAATGGAAATGAGCATTTTTATCTACCTATCACCAAAGGTGATCGGGAATGGATTTTGACCAAGTTACTGTTCACAGTAACGATTTTATCATTTGACATCCCATCCCCAAACGTTTATAATATGACTGTCAATAAAATTAATTTACATTTTGCCGGAAAATTCAGTATTGATCATAACCGAATTCCCGGCAGAAAGTACGAAACAATTACAATATTTCTAATGCAAAGGCAGGTGAACAGAATGGATAGTTGTGATTCTCACGGGCGAAGTAGTAACACAGGATGGAAGAGAATAATAGTTTGTGATTTCATAACAGGTCACATTCTGTTTTAATCTTTATATTTTTCTATTTTTTTTCTCTTTTTATCCTGTTTATCAAAATCCCTGAACACAATTTACAATCAAAACTAATTGACATTGACATGCTCTAAAAAGATCATGCCTTGTTTTGGTGTGCTCTTTTTTAAACAACAGTGAAAAGGAGAAAACAGGATGGAAAACAGAACACAGAATTATGCAAAAGAAATTCTGGATATCATCAAAAGCAATGTATCTCCTGCAGTTCTTTCCAAACGTCTGCAGGATTTCCATGAAAATGACCTTGCTGAGGTGTTACCGGAACTGTCTTCCGCAGAACGAAGCAAGATTTACCGGATCTTTGATCTGGATACCTTATCTGATATTCTGGAATATACAGATGAGGAGACAGCAGTAACTTATCTTGAAGAAATGAATCTCAAGAAGGCTGCCGCAATTCTTTCCCGTATAGAGACAAATGTATTATCCGATATCCTGCAGCATTTTGACAAAGAAAAACGCAGACTTCTGATCGAACTTCTGGATGACGATGTACGTCATGATGTAGAAATGATCAATACTTTTGACGATGAAGAAATCGGAAGCCGGATGACCACAAACTGCATCATAATAAACAATCATCTTTCCGTAAAAGGTGCGATGAGCGCTCTGGTATCCCAGGCAGCTCAGAATGACAATATCTCTACGATTTTTGTGGTAAATGATAATCAGGAATTCTATGGAGCGATCGATCTGAAGGATCTTATCATTGCACGTCAGGATCATCCTCTTGATGAGCTGGTAGTCACCTCATATCCGTATGTATACGGAACTGCTCTGATCGATGACTGCATAGAAGACCTCAAGGATTATTCCGAAGACTCTATTCCGGTTCTTGACAATGATAATCGCCTGATCGGAGTCATTACCTCGGCAAACATTGTAGACCTGGTTGACGATGAGATGGGAGAGGACTACGCGAAATTCGCCGGTCTGACTGCCGAAGAAGATCTCCAGGAACCATTGAAGGAGAGTATGAAGAAACGAATGCCATGGCTGGTCATTCTCCTCGGTCTTGGAATGATCGTTTCTTCCGTTGTAGGTATCTTTGAGAAAGTAGTAACCAACTTACCGATCATCATGTGCTTCCAGTCACTGATCCTGGATATGGCTGGTAATGTCGGAACACAGTCACTGGCTGTAACTATCCGTGTACTGATGGATGAATCCCTCACCGGCAGACAGAAACTGGAACTTGTATTTAAAGAGATGCGTATCGGTCTGTGCAACGGCGGGCTGCTTGGTCTTATGTCCTTTGTACTGATCGGTTTATATATCTGGTTATTTAAGGGTAAAACTCTTGTATTTGCCTATGCTGTTTCCGCATGTATCGGATGTTCCCTGTTGCTTGCCATGCTGATTTCAAGTGCAGTCGGAACCTGTATTCCGTTATTTTTCAAAAAAATCCATATTGACCCGGCAGTTGCCTCCGGTCCATTGATCACTACCATAAATGACCTTGTGGCCGTTATCTCTTATTATGGAATGAGCTGGATCTTCCTTATCGAGATTCTGCATCTGGCAGGGTAAATGACAAGGACGTGTAAAAATGACTTCTCATGTTTACACGTCCTTTATTATATTTCCTTCTCAATCCTCACGCAGCCTGACAGCTTTTGCAGCCTGGCGGCGTCTTGCATCATCAATTGCCGCATAGTGTTTTTTCGTAGTATTCACGTCTTTATGGCCAAGAACATCCGCAACCAGATAAATATCACCTGTTTCCTGATAAAGTGTTGTGCCATAGGTACTGCGGAGCTTATGCGGCGTGATCTTCTTAGTAGTTGTGATCTGACTCGCATATTTTTTGACAAGATTCTCAACTGCCTGCACACCGATCCGACGACGCTGTGCAGAGTAGAAGAGAGCGTGCTCATGACCTTCCAGAGGAATGATATTTTCACGGACTTCAATATAACGCTTCAGTGCTTTCTCAACCTCCGGACCAAAGTATACAACCATTTCATTCCCACCTTTTCGGGTGACCTTAATTCCATTGTTTTTGAAATCCACATCCTCAATATCAAGCCCCACACATTCCGAAACTCGAATTCCGGTTCCAAGCAGGAGAGTAACGATTGCCAGATCACGCTCCTTTGTCTTTTCATAATATACACGTTTCTGACCGGTCAGCTGATCCCCACAATGTTCAATGTAATCAAGCAGAAGAGCAACCTCATCTGTATCAAGCCGGATGATGCTTTTGTCATGGATTTTGGGAACATCGATCAATACGGTAGGATTTGTCTCGATCATTTCCCTTTTGTAAAAATATGCATAAAAACTTCGAAGTGCTGAAATTTTTCTTTTCAGCCCGCGTTCTCCATTGGTTTCTGTTTTATCACCAGCCTGATAAACCTTAAGATATTCCTGATATTCCTCAAGATCAAGAGCCTTGATCTGATCCAGAACATCAACCGTAAAATCTGTCATTTTATAATCCTTAAATGCGGGATTTTCATCGAGAAGAAATTGGAAGAAAATCCGGATATCATATGCATAGGAAATTCTGGTTTTGGTTGTTGTCGTTGTGTCAATGGCACGGAAATAATCCCTGCAGAACGGAGGCAGCGTTGTAAGGACTTCTCTGAGACGCAGAATATTTTCAACATCTTTTTGTTCATGATAGGTTGTTTTTTTCTCCATAATAATTAACTCCTTAATGATAAAATTGCCAAACAGCAGTTATCTCTATCTATACGACAAACCGTAGTTTTTCATATAGATAGATGTAGATTTCAGCCAGCACCGTAGATTTTCATTTTCAGCCTTTATTCTTCAAATTCCGCTGTTACAATAAATCCTCTCGGTGTATGTTCAATTTTTTTGATCACACCTGTTTTGGCTTTGATACGTTCAGAGTTTTTGTAACATCCGGACATTGCAACCGCCGGTTCAATAATATAACTGTAATTCATATAGGACTGAAACTCTGAAATCTCTACAACATCGCCGACCTGGATCAGTCCCTGACGTTCCATTTTAAATTGTTCCTGCCGCATAAAAATCCTTCTTTCTGTATTTATTATTCATTTTCCGGAAGATCCGCCCTTAATTTGACCATACTTCGAATACTTCTGGATGTTTCATCTATATAATCACGTTTATAACGCTTCAGATTGTCCGGTGTGATCCCCATTTCTTCTGCAACCCCTGTTGTATCGGCACCGTACGCAAACATCGTATAGATACAGGAATTACGAAGCTGCTGTGCACTGTAGTTATGGATTCCTGCCTTTGCGGTATATTTTTTCAGCATACGGCTGATATACATGGTATTCAGCTGATTTCCATATTTATTATAAAACAAATATTCGTTCGGTTCACGTTCAGACATATACAACTCCAGAATTTTATAGACATCCTCCGGAATAAAATTAGCCTTGTCGCGTTTTGACATAAAGGCATAGGCTCCATTATTATACAGGCAGATATTTTCCGGCTTCATATCGATGATCTCTGTAGAAGAAAAACCCATACGGTAAAGCAAAATTACGATACAATATACCATGTGATTTTCCTGTGCAGCTACAAGTAGCCTGTCGATATCCTCAACAGGAACTGCATTTGCATACATACTGACTTTCTGAACTTTTTTGACATAATCTGCAAAATGATTCGTATAATTATCACTAACACCAAATTCCAGGCGATTCTCATAGATATAATTTGCCAGTGAATTCAGTTCTCTTATCTTTTTGGCACAGGTACTCGGCGCCAGTGCCTTCTCTTCTGTTTTCTTTTCAAGATTTCTGTAAAATTCTGCTACATCTTCCGCATGAATATCCAGGAAATCTTTCTTCGTAAACCTTATAAATTCCAAAAAATCACTCTGATAGGATGCAATACTTTCTTCCTGGAACTGTCTGATAAAATGCTTCCATATTGTTCTGGTCTTTTCGCTAAAAGGATAATTTTCCATGAATGCCCTCCTTTCCTGATTACGCGAAGCATATGTGGGGTTTGTTATGTGTTTTTATATACTATAACATAAAAAGAGAAGAACTGCAACTACAGCAGTTCTCCGTCTTTAATTACTTTCTGAACATGAAGTTCCTGATCCATCAATACGATATGTGCCTTCTTTCCTGGACAGATCGAACCATATTCTGCATCAATTCCAAGGCTTATGGCCGGATTGATCGTCGCACAGGCAACTGCCGTTTCAAGCGGTATTTTCATGGTTTTAACCGCTGTTTTCATGCAGTCCATAAGATTCGTCGCCGAACCCGCTATCGTCCCGTCTGAGGCCAGTGTAGCGCGATTTCCGACCACATTCACATCCAGCCCTCCAAGAGTATATGAACCATCCGGCATTCCTGTCGCCCGCATACTGTCACTGATCAGAATCATCCGATCTTCCCCGAGCATCTCAAAGGTTGCACGTACTGCTGCCGGATGAATATGCACTCCATCACAGATGATCTCAGCCATCACATGCTTACTGTCATACACAGCTCCGATCACCCCCGGCTCCCTGTGTACAAACGGAGGCATCGCATTATAAAGATGCACCGCATGATCTGCCCCTGCCTCAAAAGCCTTCATTGCCGTATCATAATCCGCATTTGTATGTGCAAGAGAAACATTCACGCGATCTTTGACTGCCCGGATAAAAGAAACAGAATCCTCGCTCTCCTCCGGAGCGATCCCTATAAACTTTACCAGCCCCTCTGAGGCCCTTAAGAAACGGTCACAGACCTCCGTATCACACGGGATGATATTCCTCTCATCCTGAGCGCCCTTCTTGATACGGCTGATAAAAGGACCCTCCATGTTGATACCGACAAGATCTGCCTCCTTCTTGCTGTGCACTCCGTTTTTGTAGGCTGCTGCCACACAAAGGATATGCTCCAGCTCCTCCACCGGAAGTGTCATCGTTGCCGGTGCGATCGCAGTCACCCCCACAGAAGCCTCATACTCCGCAATTCTTTTAAGAGCTCCCCTGTCACCGTCACAGAAATCATCCCCCATACAGCCATGAAAATGCAGATCAATAAGCCCCGGTATCGCATACATTCCCTGTCCATCCAGGATTTCCTCTCCATCTGCTGCCGGACAATTCCCCTCTGTATAAACCTCGGCGATTCTGTCGTCCTTTATGACGATCCCGCCATCTGTAAACTTTTTATCCTCTGTAAAAACCCTCACATGATCAAGAATCATTGTTCCTGCCTCCCATTCTTATATAACAAAACAATTCGTGCTGCTGTTCACTGTATTCGGAATAGTTACAACAATTTTTTATAAAATATGTTCATCCAGAATAACCGTAAACGGTCCGTCATTGATCAGAGAAACCTTCATATCCGCTCCAAAACTTCCATGCTGCACAACCGGAACCGTTTTTTTCGCCTCTGCGATCATATATTCATATAAAGCTTCTGCCTCTGCCGGGTCCCCCGCCTCAATAAAGCTTGGTCTGTTTCCCTTCTTACAGTTCGCATACAATGTAAACTGAGAGACCAGAAGCACTTCTCCGTCCACATCCTTGAGAGAAAGATTTGTCTTGCCGTTTTCGTCTTCAAAAATACGAAGTCCCAGCAGTTTTTTGAGATATTTATCCGCAATTTCTTTTGTATCTTCCTTCCCGACACCGACAAACACCAAAAGTCCTCTGTTTATCTTTCCTATACTCTGTCCATCCACCTGTACTTCTGCCTGAAGTACCCTCTGTACAACCAGTTTCATAAAATTTCTCCTGTTCTCTCTTTTGTTTTTTCGTTTTATTTATACACACCAGAAACAGATCTTCACTTTCTTTCCTTCCGCCTCCAGTGCATCAATCAGCTGCAGTGCCAGTTTCTTTTTCTTCTCACGCTCAATATGAAGTGCTGTATAATTTTCATTTAAAGCATTTCCAAAAAAGAAATTTATCTCCGTGGCCTCTGCGAACAACACCCGAAACAATTCTGCTGCCCCGTCCTTCTTTTTGATGATACGATTATAGCACAGTCTGTCTTCTTTAAACTCCTCATAATAATCAATCACCTTCTGAAGAGTCAGAAGTCCCTCTGTCACAAGATCAATTCCTTTGATCTTGGACATGGCAGGAACCTCTTTCGTTCCGGAATCCGCAATCCCGATCACCTTTTCCTTCAGATAGTCTGCAACCAGCTTTGCCGTAGTTCCTCCGCATACCACCCGCATCCCTTCCTTCTGAAAAAAGGTTTCAAAATAGCTGCGGTCATCTTCACGGTCCGCCGGAGGACCAACCATAATATTGACCACATTTTTCTGCATTCCTGTCAGAGTCAGTACCGTAAGGTCATCGTCTGTCTCGTCCAGATTCAGATCCTGTCCCGCGTTTGCGATGATCGACGACATCTCCTGGGCACTCATTCCCTTTCGATAACGCTGTTCACAGAATTTTACTACTTCTTCCCGTCCCCAGCCGCCATAGGTAGTTTTGCCCATTCCGGCATTAGTGACACCGTCACTCATAAGTATCAGCATATCTCCTGTCTGAAACCGCAGATAACTCTGATGAATCTCTTTCTCTCCAAAGATAAGGATCTCCCTTTGATATTCCACATTTTTTCCATTCCGCAGCAAAACAGCATCCGGATTATCATACTGCAGCAGACAGATCTCATCACCTTTTGCCACCAGCACCGTAAATGTAGCATAGGCCAGATTACGGACACTACATATCGGAAGCGTATCCGCAACAGCCTTTACTGCGGTCTGGATATCCATATTCCTTGCAATCATGATACTAAGCATCTGGGCTGTCAGCGTAGCCAGGATATTAGCCTTTACACCGCTTCCCAGTCCGTCTGAGAGCACCAGTACCGTAGAATCCTGGTCTGTGATCACCGTATAGTAATCCCCACAGATTTTTTCTTTCTTTTTGTTCAGACTGACCCTTCCAAATCCCGTAGGGATCTCGCCTATCTTTTGTATCGTTTTGTATCTTTTCTCTTCCATCTTACTTTATCTCCTGCAGAATGGTCTGTTTCAGTTCCTCAATGACCACCTTGGTATCTGCTGCCGTTTCTCCCAGAAGACTGGCAATCTCATGTACGATCCGAAGCTGTTCCTCTGCCAGCTTATCGGCCATCCGAACCGCATCTGCCTTGGCACGGTTTTCCCTCTTTTCCCGCTCCTTTTCCTTTGTTACATCCTTCATGATGCACAGGATCAGTTTATTCTTTCTGTCATTGGTCAGTACACGTTCTATATATCTCTTCTGTTCTCCAAGATAAATGCAGTCCTGTATGATCTCCCTGTTAAAAGCGATCATATTTATCATAGAATAATCATCCATGATCTCCCCTACCGGCTTTCCAAGAAGATGCTTCTTTCTGGAAATATCAAACAGATCCTGTGCTGCTTTATTCATCTGTATGATATTAAAGTCATAATCAATGGTAACCAGCAGTCCCGGCATGGCATCAATGATGATATTGGCATAGTTTTCCTGTTTTTCTCTCATATAAGGAATGCACATGGACACCTCTGCCTTGCCCTGAATAACGGCGATCGCCTTTGCTCTGCAGGTATCATAACCACAGGCGCCACAGTTCAGCTCGTCTTCCTTTGTATATTTACCCATTTCATGCAGAACATGTGTAAATTGTTCTTTTGTGATTGCCTTTCCGGGATACAGTTCCTCCTGTATAAACCTTCTTTCCGGTATCTCCGGCACCTCCATATGATAATCCTTCTGATAATCCGGCTCTCCATCCTCCATGGAAAGCTCCTTTATGGCAATGAGTGCATCCAGAAGCTTTTTCTCCTGGTTCAGAGAGTATGAACCACCACCGATGCAGCCATTCGTACAGGCATTCATTTCTATGAAATAATCTTCATATTCCCCTGCCTTTAGTTCCTTAAGGATCTTTTTGCATTGCTCTATACCGTCCACTGCCAGATATTTCTGTCCCTCTACAGGCTGCATTGCCTGGATCAGCCCTCCACTTACTGCAGTCATTCTGGAAAGATATACCTCTCCTTTTTCTCCCGTACTTCGCTTTGGCTTCTCAGACACATCCTTCATCCAGTTATTCAGTTCCCGGAATGTGATCACATAATCCATCTGTGCCTGACCTTCTTCTGCATCTGCCATCACTGAGATACACGGACTGATGTATACCAGAACAGCATCCGGATACTGCTCCTTGAGATAGACCGCGTGCATCTGTTTGATAGAATAAACAGGCATCAGATGCTCTGTCAGATGCGGATATTTCTTTTCTATCAATCTCACGACCACCGGACAGTTAGATGATATCCGCATTGTCTTCTGCTGCTGGTTCTTCAGAAACTGCGTATATTTTTCCTTCATCATAGCCGCACCCTCTGCTGCATCAACCACCTTCCAGAAGCCCATCTTCTTAAGACACTGTTCCAGATCATCAATGCTTTTCCATCCATATCTGGCAAAATACGCCGGATGTACGGACGCGATGACCTTTTTCCCGGAAGCGATCACTTTCTGGATGTCCGGGATATCATTGTGCTCAACCTTTGCATGCTGAGGACAGACAGCAATACATTTTTCACAGAGGATACACTGTTCTTCTATGATCTGTGCCTGCTGGTTTGTTACCTTGATCGCCTTTACAGGACAGTTACGAATGCACTTATAACAGTTTTTACAATTGGCAGTACGAAACTGCAGGATTGATGTGTGATTCATGGTGATCTTCCCCCTAAGTCATTAACCTCTTTCGTGGAAACAGCATTTTTTATCTGTATCCCGGACAAAGCGAACAAGTCCTCTGACACACATCAGAGGACTCACTTTCAAATTTTATTTATTTTTACTTTCATCAAAAATCTTGATTGCTTCTATGATTGTTTTTACACTGTTTTCGATGCCAAGCTTACCACTGTCAACACAGAGATTATAGCTCTTGGCAGCTCCCCACTTCTTATTGGTATAATAATTGTAGTAGCTTGCACGGCTCTTATCTGTCTTGTTGATCATATCCCTGGCTTCTTTTTGCGATTTATTGTGCTTTGCGGCGATGCGGCTGATACGGCAGTCAATATCTGCATGTACAAACACGCTGAAGCAGTCCTTCCAGTCTGCCAGTGCATAATCTGCACAGCGGCCTACCATAACACATGGTCCCTCATCTGCCAGCTTCTTGATCGCATCAAACTGTGCCAGAAAGATCTTGTGATTCATCGGCATATCCGAAAATCCTGCTGAAGAATATCCAAAGGAGTAAGTATCCATAACCAGAGAATACAGAAAACTGTTTGTCGGCTTCTCATCATGATTCTCAAAAAGCTCCTTGCAGATGCCACTGTCGTTTGCAGCATGCTCCAAGAGCTCCTTGTCATAACACTTGATCCCGAAATACTTGGCGATCTCCTGCCCGATCTGTCTTCCTCCACTTCCGTATTCACGTCCGATTGTAATGATTGAACTTGTACTATTCATAAGCTGTACACTCCCTTCTGCAAAACTATAAAACTATTATACATGATTTCAATAAAAAATGCCAATTATTTGTTACTGTAGATGCTTATTTTCGCAATTTTTCCAGTAGTTTCTCAAAATATTCCGGAAGCGGTGCAGTAAATTCCATATATTCTCCGGTTGCAGGATGACGGAACCCAAGGATCATGGCATGAAGTGCCTGTCCCCGCAGATGATAGGGGTTTTTGGATGAACCATAAACCGTATCTCCAAGCAGCGGATGTCCCAGACTTGCCATATGCACGCGGATCTGGTGCGTACGTCCGGTTTCCAGGCGGCATTCTATATACGTTGCATTCCCAAAACGCTCCAGCACCTTATAATGGGTCACGGCTTCCTTGCCGTTCTTATGATTGATGGCCATTTTTTTACGGTCGATCGGATGCCTTCCGACAGGAGCGTCCACCGTTCCCTCGTCTTCCTTAAGATTCCCCTGCACAACTGCACGGTATCTTCGCTTAATGCTGTGTTCCTTGAGCTGCTCTGCAAGGTCTCTGTGGGCTCCGTCTTCTTTACAGATAAGAAGCGCCCCTGTCGTATCCTTGTCGATCCTGTGCACGATTCCGGGTCTTAAAACGCCATTGATCCCAGAAAGGTGCTCCCCGCAATGTGCCATAACCGCATTTACCAGAGTGCCCTCCATATGTCCGGCACTTGGATGTACTACCATATCCTTGGGTTTATTTACTACCAGAAGCCATTCATCCTCATACAGGATATCCAGAGCAATGTCTTCCGGCTGAATGTCAGGAGTCTGCATATCCGGCACCTGAAGCATGATCTCATCGCCTGTCTGCGTCTTATAATTTGCCCTGACCGCCTTCCCATTTACAGAAACCATCTGTTCTTTCAGAAGCTTCTGAAGGTATGATCTGGAAAAATCCGGACATACATCCGCAAGATAACGGTCAATGCGAACTCCGGATCTCTCTGTATCCGCAACAAATTTCATTATTTCCATAAATTATTTATCCTTTTTATTTCTGTACAGAAAATCAAAATCTTCATCTTTATATTTAAAGATAACCAGAAGTACCAGTGCGATCCCACCACAGACCACATAAATGTCCGCAATATTAAACACCGGAAAATCAATCAGTGAGAAATAAATAAAATCCACCACATAACCACAGCGCAGTCTGTCAATAAAATTCCCGACAGCTCCGGAAAACAGTACGCCTCCTGTGATGACAAGCGGCAGATAATATCGATTCTTTGGAAGTCTGACAAAAATCCAGACCAGTGCAATGCAGAACAGGACGCAGATTCCTATAAACAGAAACTGTCTGCCCTCAAGCATTCCAAATGCCATCCCCCGGTTTTCCACATAGGAAAGTTCCAGCACTCCCGGGATCAGAGGTATACTGTCCTGATGTCTCAGATGCAGAAATGCCTCATGCTTGGTGAACTGATCCAGAAAAAGCAGAAGCAGGATCAGACTGCTCCAGAGCACTGCTGCCATTCCCGTCGAAAAGGTATTCTGCTTTTTCATTTAAGAATCTCCCTGATACCAGCAAGCATCTCCTCATCACTTACTGTATGATCGATAAAGCTGCCTCCGATTCCCTTCATCAACACAAACTTGACCTGTCCCTGTTCCATTTTCTTGTCTTTTCTGGTAGCGGCAAGAACTGCGGTATCCTCCAGACCATCCACCTGGATCGGAAGATCATACAGAAGGCAGCCCTCTTTGATCTTGTTGTATTCATCCTCTGTAAGGAGTCCTCTCTGGTATGAGATATAAGCAGCTGCCACCAGGCCGATCGCCACACACTGTCCGTGCAGGAGTCTGAAATCCTTAAGCTTCTCCACGGCATGTCCGATCGTATGACCCAGATTCAGAAGTGCACGTTCTCCCTTTTCCTTTGGATCACGTTCTACCACACCCGCCTTGATCTCACAGCAGCGGCGGATCATCCTTGCCAGGGCTTTGGTATCCAGTGCACGGATTGCTTTATGCTCAGCAAGTACATACTCATAGAAATCAGCGTCGCAGATCAGTCCGGTCTTTAAGACTTCTCCCATTCCACAGGCAAACTCTACCGGCGGCAGAGTTCTCAGTGTATTCATGTTCATATAGACCAGACGCGGCTGATGAAAAGCACCGACCATATTTTTATACTGATCAAAGTCCACACCCGTCTTGCCCCCGACGCTGCTGTCTACCTGGGAGAGAAGAGTCGTCGGAATCTGGATAAAGTCGATCCCGCGAAGATAAGTAGCCGCTCCAAAGCCTGAGAGATCACCGACAACACCTCCGCCAAGTGCAACGACAAGGCTCTTACGGTCAAGCTGATTCTCGATCAGTGCCTTGTATAGCTGCTGTACCGTATTCAGATTCTTGTTCTTTTCACCCGCTTCAAAGACAAAAACAGAGACCTTTGCTGCTACTCTTGTCAGAACACGCTTTACTTCTTCTGCATAGAGAGGCTCCACATGCGTATCCGTTACAATGCAGAGGTTCCGTCCTTCCAGTCCTTCTGTCCGTATCGCATCCTTTAGTCTGTCAAATCCCTCTTCAAAATAGATCGGATAATAAAATTCTCCACTTCTTTTTACCTGTAAAATTTCTTCTGTCATTTCTGCCTCCTGTGATATTTACTGGTAACGGCGCAGCCTGACACTGTTCCGCCCTTTTTTTGTCTGCCGGGAAACTCCGTCAAAGATAAAACGGCCTCTGCCGCGGACTGATATGATATCTCCCTCCTTCGGCTCATAGCCATTGGAAGTCACCAGCTTTCCATTTACAAATACCTGTCCATTCTCAATAAAAGAAACCATACTGCTTCTGGAGGACTGAAACGCAAGTGCGATCAGTGCATCCAGACGGATGGAAGAACAGGTTCCTGTGACCAGCATAAACTCAGGCTCCGGGTACTGTTCCGGATTATCCACTGCTGACAGTCTGACTGCGGTGTGCCGGACCCTGTCAAGATTCTCGATGAGAAAATCCGCAATCTTGTTATGACAGAAGATCCATGCGACATGATCCTGTATCAGAATATCCCCGATCACAGAGCGATCGATCCCAAGATTGAGTATCGCACCCAGATAATCCCTGTGACCCAGATCCTCCGAAAATTTCTTTGCCTTTGGTTCTGCCTTAAGACAGGTGATCGGATATTCCCAGGTAAAAGCAAGAGCATCAGGATGAAACGCTATCATCTGACGCTCTGCTTGCTCATAACCGCCGAAGCCTTCCGCCACTACACCAGGAATCTGATTCTTTCGGTTGTTTACAATATTTTGTTCGTTTAAATTAAGGAAATCCGAAAATGTGACAATATCTCTCCGATAGGAGAGATTTGCCAGTTCCCGGATTCTCTTAATGAAAAATTCTTCTTTTTCCATATTTATCAATAACCTGCTCTTACAGACGGAGTGGAAGAACTTCCAAGGATATTCTGAAGATCCCCTGTAATATCCACACCTTCCGGTCCAAGAATAAAGATATAGCTGGATACCTTCTGAAGGCTTCCGCCCAGAGAGTAGCATGCACCTGATGTAAAATCGATGATTCTCTGTGCAAGCTCTACATCAATTCCCTCCAGATTCAGCACAACGGTAGATCTGTCAACAAGAGTATCCGCGATCTCACGGGTATCTTCCATAGAAGAAGGTCTGATCACACAGACTTCCATATTTACCGGAATGTTGGCTTTTCTGCTGCTTCTCATCGGTGTGATCTTGGAAGAAGTACGAACCGGCTTGTCCTGACGTACTGTCGCAGAAGCTTTCACGGATGCTTTCGGTGCAGGCTGCTTTGTCTCAGCCTTTACCGGCTCCTCGATCTCATCTTCCTCGTCATCATCCAGGAAATCGTCCTCGTCTTTCTTCTTACCGAATTTCTGAAAGAATTTCTTTACCGGCTTCTCTTCATCGTCATCATCCAGAAAATCATCTTCGTCGTCTAAGATATCATCATCTAAGAAATCCTCATCATCATAATCATCATTCAGCTTTACAACATCCAAAAGTTTATCTAAAACGCCCATCTTATTCTCCAATCTTATTTGTCCTGTGCCTGCTTCGAATAATCTCGCTCACCAAATATTCCAGTCCCAACACGCACCATTGTAGCGCCCTCCTGCACAGCGACCTGATAATCCCCGGTCATTCCCATGCTCAAAACACTCATAGTAACATTATTAATGTTTTTGGCTGCAATGTCAACACTTAATTTTTTTAATTGACGAAAAACTGGTCTGTTTTCTTCTGGATTTTGTACATAAGGTGCAATTGTCATAAGTCCCTGTATCTTTATATGCGGAAACTCTGCGATAGATTCCACCAGCGGAAGAACTTCCTCCATCTTAAGACCAAATTTTGTTTCTTCCTGTGCCACATTGACTTCAAGAAGGATCGGGACACATACATCATGCTTTGCCGCTTCCTGCTCGATCGTCTGGGCAAGTCTCAGAGAATCTACCGAATGGATCATGGATACCTTATCTACAATGTATTTTACCTTATTCCTCTGAAGATGTCCGATCATATGCCACTGGATATCCTCTGGAAGCTGCGGATATTTATCCACGATCTCCTGGACCTTGTTCTCACCAAACACTCTTGCCCCTGCATCATAAGCCTCCAAAAGCATAGGCACCGGCTTTGTCTTACTGACAGCGATCAGCGTTACTTCTTTCGGATCACGCCCTGATACCTCACATGCCTCCTGTATGTTTTTTCTGACCTGATTCAGATTTTCTGTTATCATAACTATCAGCCTCCTGATTCGTATAATCTTTTTCTTTTAATGTAACTGTTCAGTACCCTCACGGTTACGAGTCAAAATGTATTCCAATCAATATAAAATTTCCTGTTCACTTACCTTATCGGCATTTCTCACAATATGATCATATCTGGAAAGTCCGTAACGTGTTTCCTTGGATACAACCGCATATTCCTCATTCTGATCAAGAATCTCGATCCGACGAAATACTGCGTACCCCTGATTGATGCAGTATGTTCCTTCAAGAACTCCAACCTCCCTGATCACATATTTACTCTGATCTTTGGGGTTGACTGCCACATCTCCTTCTTTGAAATTACTCATGTCAATATAGTAAATACTTTTGGAAGTTTTTTCATTGTCGTCTGTTTCCTGCGTGTCTTCCCCGTAAATCGTTGCCTTGACAAAAGTCTTGGAAGCATTCCCGTTCTTGTCTGTCTTCTGGATCATCACTCCAACCTCCTGAGAATCATTGGTTGTCAGATACTCGGAAGGAAGTTTATAAAATTCTTTGGTTACAACCGATGACAGTGGGACCTTAAGCCCGGTAACTGTATTTGTTACCAGTTCGATTTCGAGGAAACGATCCGCAGCATAACGGATCAGACCTTTATTAAAATCTATCTTTCCATATTTGGCCTTATCGATCTCTACAATACTGAAATCTCCGCTCTGCGTCATACCGTCCTTCAGAAATTTGACTCTGACAGAAGTACGGTCTTTCAGCTTCGCTGCCTGCTTACCGCTGAGAGGGATCAAAAGACTCCAGTTTTCATCTGTCACCAGCGTATACATCGTATCTCCGGCACTGACAGTTCCCTGATTCTTAAGATCCGTCTCCACATAGGCATTCTGATCGAAATCCTGTGCTGTCAGATCATTCAGGGTCTTTCCCTCATATCCATCCACGCAATACAGTACAACACCATCCGAAGCTGCCTTATTCAAAGTCTGACCAGCATAAGATACCGGTGCCGGAGTAGGAGAAACAGTACTGTCCGCATCTTCGTCCGATGAAGTCACAACAGAAGTACTTCCCGGAGCCGTTGCATACTGGAGGATATCACCCTCAAGTTCATATTTAAAACTATAGGTACTGTTAAAATTACTGGAACTGAATCCCTTTGAAAAACTAAGCATGTTATTTCGGATCTGAGATAACTGCTCTGCACTCAATTCTTCTGTATTCTCCGTCGGCGCAGTACTGCTGATCCCATAGACCACGCCATTGGCATTGATCTTATTTCCCTCTCGTGCATAATAACTTACATATCCTCCGGTTTCTGCCTGGTAGACAGATTCCTCTCTGAGTGCAAGTCCTGTATAAGTTTCATTTCTTGACAAAGGTCCGGAAATGACCAGATAGGACTCTATATTCGTAGAGGTAAGATAAAGTACTGCACTGAACAACATATAAATCAAAAGACATCCAAACAGCATGGTTCCAATATTCAGACCAAAAATCTTTCGTATCTTAACCAGTGCTCCTGGATGATTCCCGGAATTTTTTGGATTATCAGGCAAAAAAATGCCTCCTTTATATCAGTCTTTGTATTTTACACCTGACTATTGTACCATTTTCCTTCCATAATGACAAGAAAAAGCATAGAATTTCTGTAACTGTCCAAATATTTTGTAACTGATCACCGAAAATATCCCGTGAATATTACGAACATATTTTCCGAATATTTGTTTGCTATTTCAAACAAATTATGTTATACTAGATTTATATATATTAAAGTATCGTGAACCCGGAGGTATCATTATGGCTTATGGCAGAATCAGTTCAAAACAGCAGGAGATTCTGGATTATATCAAAAACGAAATCCTGAACAGAGGCTTCCCTCCTGCCGTAAGAGAAATTTGTGAAGCAGTTCATCTGAAATCCACATCTTCTGTGCATTCTCATCTGGAAGCCCTTGAGAAGAACGGATATATCCGCAGGGATGCAACCAAGCCCAGAGCGATCGAGATCATCGACGATAATTTCAATCTTGCCCGCAGAGAGGTTGTCAATGTACCGCTTGTTGGTACTGTAGCAGCGGGACAGCCGATCCTCGCAGTAGAGAATATCGAGACTTATTTCCCTGTTCCGGCAGAATTCATGCCGAATGAGCAGAGTTTTATGCTCCGTGTCAAGGGGGACAGTATGGTCAACGCCGGTATCTTTGATGGTGATCAGGTTCTTGTCAAACAGCAGACATCTGCCAAGAATGGCGATATCGTAGTTGCTCTCGTGGAGGATTCCGCCACTGTCAAGACTTTTTATAAAGAAGACGGTTACTATCGTCTCCAGCCGGAGAACGATTACATGGATCCAATCCTGGTTCAGGACAATCTTCAGATCCTTGGTAAAGTTTTTGGTGTATTCCGCTTCTTTCAGTAAATCTTCAGGAACATTACAAAGTAATCTCCAACAAAGCCAAAAACGTCCCTTGTCTTTTCCGACCAGGGACGTTTCTCTTTGCTTCTCTTTGTTTACATAATATATTTATGGTAAACGATTATTTTAAAAACTCTTCTGCATCCACTTCTTTTCCATCTCTCCAGATTCTCTCCAGATCATAGAAAAGACGGTTTTCTTCATCAAACACATGGATGATGAGATCGCCATAATCCATAAGGATCCAGTTGGAACCTCTTGTTCCTTCCACCTGTTTCGGTTCATAACCGGCTCTTCCAAGCTGTTCTTCTACGTTATCTACCATTGCCTGTACCTGGTTTAAGTTGCTTCCGCTCGCGATCACAAAGTAATCTGCGATCACAGAAACCTCATGGATATCGATCACTTTTATATCCAGAGCCTTTTTTTCATCCAGAGCCTTGCAGGCAAGACGTACCATTTCCAGTTCTTTGCTCATAAATTCCATTCCTTTCTGCATCAGGCCTGTTCTTATGCAAACCTGTTCTTATGCAAAACGCTGTAATATTCAAATGCTTCTTTTGTTGCAGCATCAACGTCCTTTGGGTTTTCTTCAAGATAAGAAAGGGTATCTTTAAGAATCTCATACATACATTCATCCAGATCTTCAAAGGCAAGCTTGCGCACCTTTGTAAGATTCGGTGCTTTATTTCTTGCCGGCTCGATATAATCCGCAATATATACGATTTTTTCCAGGGCAGACATCTCCGGCTTTCCTGTTGTATGATACGTAATGGAAGAAAGGATTTCCCTGTTCCTGATTCCATATTTAACTTCTGCAACATATGCTCCTAATTTCGCATGAAGAAGAAACGGATGTGTTTTTTCAAATTCCGTAACCGGGATTTTATGTTCTTCACACATTTTAAGTTTTTTCTTATTTGGGATACATTTGGCACTGTCATGAAGCAGACCAGCAACCTGTGCATCTTTGAGGTCATAACCATGGACCATAGCCAGAGAAGCGCAGGTATACATAACTCCAAGTGTATGTGCAAAACGATCTTCATCAAGATATTTTGCCAGTTTCTTTTGCATTTTTATAAAATCATAATCTGCCATCTTTATAGTATCTCCCTCTGTCTGGTCAAAAACCGGTCCCATCTCAGAGAAGTGATAAATCTGATGCTTCTCAATGTAATCCACAACCGCCTCGGGCACATAATAATGAATGCTTTTACCTTCCTGGTGCCACTGGCGCAAAAGCTGGCTGGAAATATCAATATTCAGAGTATTCAGCCGTATAAAACATCCTCCGTATTGTCTGGAAAGATAAGTCATCTCCTGATCCAGATTCTTTACAGGCACATGATCTCTGGTCGCAACAACGATCGTACATGCCCTGCAGATCCGGGATGGCTCCATCCATGTTGTAAAATTATAGAGGGAATCCGCCCCTATGATAAAATAATAATCTGTATCAGGATTCTGCTCTTTTAATCTTTCCAGGGTACGGTAGGTATAGGTAAACCCCTCTGCATTCATTTCGATCAGAGAAAGTTCAAAGTGTGGATTTCCTTCAATCGCCAGTCTTACCATCTCTGTTCTCTGCTCATCTGTTGCTCTTCCGTTACGGTTCCGTTTATGCGGCGGATTTCCTGCCGGCATAAACAGAATCTTATCAAGCCCCAGCTGCTCATAGGCTTTTTCACCAAGAATCAGATGACCGACATGGATCGGATCAAAGGTTCCGCCCATGATACCGATTTTTTTTCGTCTGTTCTCCATCCCTGTTCCTCCAGAAAATTACGGAAGAATGATTTTTTTCTTGTCTTTTTTGCCTTCTCGATACAGAACAATCTTTCTTCCGATCACCTGTACAACCTGGGCATGTGTTCTTTCTGCAAGGACTTCTGCCATCTGACGCGGATCATCCAGACAGTTCTGAAGCACACTGATCTTAATCAGTTCTCTTGCTGCAAGTGCCTCGTCAACAGCCGCTGTATTCTCCGGTGTGACAGAACCCTTGCCAAGCTGCATGATCGGTTCCATTTTCATTGCAAGCCCTTTCAGGTATGCTCTCTGTTTGCTTGTCATAAATTCAGACCTTTCTATTTATAATAATCAAAGTCAAAGCCGTACATACGGACTGTATTTCCTTCTTCAATACCGGCTTTCTCCAGTTCTTCCAGAATTCCGCCTTCTTTGAGGAAGCGCTGGAAGAAAGCAAAGCCCTTCTCAGAATCAAGATTTGTATATCCGAGCATCTTTTCGATCTTCGGTCCCTCCACGATAAAGAGTTCCGGATCCTCCGGATCCCTCTCCACTGTAAATGGAAGGTTCTCTGCAAACAGTTCCTCCTCCGGGAAGAATTCCTGTTCAAATACGATTTTCTCTGCCGGCACGCTATCCAGAAGTTCCTTGATACCATAAAGAAGCTCTTTAAGTCCCTGGCCTGTTACTGCTGAGATCGGATAAACACGGATTCCCTGCGGCTCAAACTCAGCTTTGAGACGATCGATCGGATTCTCTTCACCGTCATCAAAAATACAGTCGATCTTATTTGCTGCGATCAGCTGTGGTCTGGCTGCGATTTCCGGATTATAGGCCTCCAGTTCCCTGTTGATCTTGTGGATATCATCCACCGGATCACGTCCCTCTGTAGATGCCGCATCTACAATGTGAACCAGAACACGGGTACGTTCAATATGTCTGAGGAATTCGTGTCCAAGTCCGACGCCCTCGGAAGCACCCTCGATCAGTCCCGGAATATCAGCAATGACAAAACCGCCGTTTTCCGTATCTACTACACCAAGATTCGGACTCAGTGTCGTAAAATGATAATTGGCGATCTTTGGCTGTGCATTGGTCACTCTGGAAAGGAACGTAGATTTACCCACGTTTGGAAATCCCACAAGACCTACGTCCGCGATCACCTTGAGTTCAAGCTGAACTTCCAGCTCCTGTGCAGGCTGGCCTGGCTGTGCATACTTCGGAACCTGCATGGTAGCTGTAGCGTAATGCTGGTTTCCCTTACCGCCTCTTCCACCTTTGAGCACGATCTGTCTGCGGTTTTCACCTGACATATCCGCAATGACTTTACGGGACTGTGCTTCCATAATAACAGTTCCCTCCGGAACCTTCAGGACAATATCCTCTCCATCTGCTCCGTGGCAGCGCTTCTTGCCGCCTTCCTGACCATCCTGTGCTTTAAATTTTCTTTTGTGACGGTATTCTCCAAGCGTATTCTGACCTTCATCTACTTCAAAGATCACGTCTCCGCCTCTTCCGCCATCTCCGCCGTCAGGACCGCCATTCGGCACGTACAGCTCTCGGCGGAAGCTTACATGTCCATCTCCGCCCTTTCCTGAACGGATGATAATTTTTGCTCTGTCTGCAAACATATATGTCGCTCCTCTTTCTACTCTATTTTTAATTCAAAGAAAGGCTCCAAACCTGAACGATTTGAAGCCTTACGCTGAACTTGATTATTCTGCCTCTACCGGAACGATAGAAACCTGTTTCTTATCGCGTCCTTTTCTGGTGAATCTTACTACACCATCTGTCAGTGCAAATAATGTATAGTCTTTACCGCAGCCTACATTTTCACCTGGGTGAATCTTTGTTCCACGCTGTCTGTAAAGGATGTTTCCAGCTTTAACAAACTGTCCGTCTGCTCTTTTGGCACCTAATCTCTTAGATTCAGAGTCACGGCCGTTCTTTGTAGAACCAACACCTTTTTTATGTGCGAATAACTGAAGGTTCATTTTCATCATGTCATTACACCTCCCTGACTTTTACTTTTAAATAACGTTTTGAATAACTATGCTCAATTTCTGTCAGTCCAAGAACAAGCGAATCCATCAGAAGAGTTCCTCCCTCTGAGATCGGACTGGTGAAAGTGAAAGATACGAAACCATCACTCTCCTCCGCCTCTATCTGATCCTTCGTCAGCTGATCCAGAGAATTGACCGTGTTGATCACGAGGGCAGAAACAGCGGCACAAATAATGTCGTATCCCTCCTCCGCATATCCGGCATGTCCTTTGGATGTAAAACTGATATAAGAATTGTTCTTCTTACTGACTGTCACTGTAATCATGCAAACACCAGATTAAGCGTTGATCTTTTCGATTTTAACTTTAGTGAACTGCTGTCTGTGACCGTTTTTCTTGTGATATCCAGTTTTTCTTTTGTATTTGTAAACGATAACTTTTTTAGCTTTTCCGTTTTCAACTACAGAAGCGGTAACACTGGCATTAGCTACATCTGCTCCAACCTTTAAACCTTCATTGCTAACTGCAAGAACGTTATCAAAAGTAACGGTTTCACCAGCTTCAACACCGAGTTTCTCAACTCTGATTACGTCGCCCTCGGCAACTTTGTACTGTTTACCACCTGTTGCAATAATTGCGTACATCTGTGGCACCTCCTATAATCTTTACTCGCCAGATATGGTGGAATGAGGATTTTTGATTAAAATCTCATGCTCTTAAACCTCTCTGTGCGGCATCTTTTGTATATTAGCATGGGTTATTTTTTTTGTCAAGTTTTTTAAGGAAATTTATTTTATAAAAACACAAAAA
Source organism: Blautia sp. MSK17_66 (assembly GCF_020538025.1). NCBI lineage: Bacteria > Bacillati > Bacillota > Clostridia > Lachnospirales > Lachnospiraceae > Blautia > Blautia sp. MSK17_66. The sequence goes on along the minus strand of NZ_JAJBNQ010000006.1, from coordinate 24,922 downwards.
ATATGCGAGGGGGAATACCTCAGAGTTGCGAACGGCCGGAATTCCCCCTCGTGCTCCCCCTTTTTGGCCACCGCTGGAATCGTGTTTGGTTTACATAGTAAATGTTATGTTAATCATGTTAAAGATCTTTGAGTTCTTCGATCAGGGGGCGGCGGATTTTCTGGCGGGTCATTTCCAGGATGTGTAAAGGAGTAATGTCTATAGCTCTGGATTTGACTGGGTCTTTGCGCAGATGTTTCTTGAGAACGTGAAACAGTTCATCCTGATGGTCTGGGTTCTGCATGTTAATGAAATCGATCAGAATGATTCCTGAAAGATTCCGCAGGCGAAGCTGTCTGGCAATTTCCCCTGCTGCTTCCAGATTGATCTTTCGATAGGTTTCTTCTGCTTTTTTCTTGCCGGTGTATTTCCCACTGTTGACATCTATGGATACGAAAGCTTCTGTCTGCTGAATGACAAGGAAGCCGCCGCTTTTGAGCCAGATCTTTTCATGCTGGATTTCTTCTATGGCACCTTCCAGATTATAGAGCTTATATAATGGAAGGAGTTTATCCTCATACAGGCGCAAAAGGGTCTGTTTTTCTGACTGGAACTCTGCCAGATAGTCCTGGATTCTGCTATGGATCTCCGGAATGTCCGTAACGATTTCTTCCAGATCTCTGGTGTAAATATCGCGGACTGCTGCCAGATAGAATGCCTCAGCCTCATAGAGAAGACTGAAACAGGTTCGGTTTCTTCCGTTTACCGCCACTTTCTGATACTGTTTTTTGAGAAGATCCAGTTCATAAAGGAAATCCTCTTTGGAGGCATCTGCCGCATTTGTACGGACGATCAGCCCATACTCTCTCTCCGAAAGATTCCTCTCTTCTTCCAGCCATTTATTCAGAAGCGTACTCTCTTCTTTCGTCAGTTTATTGGAGAAGCCGATTTTTTTGTTCCCTGTAGTCAGAACCAGATACTTCCCTGAAAAATTCAGATTGGCTGTCAGTGCGGGAAGTTTTCCCTTCATGGCTTCACGGTTGATCTGAACCAGAAGTTCATCGCCCGGGCGAAGGATGGAATCTCCCTTCCGTCCACTTGTAAAAATAGCCTCTTTTGCCTGCTCCAGCGGAAGATAACCATTGATTCCATCTCCGATCCGCACAAAAGCAGCCTGAATGTTCGCGGCTGTCTTTTCTACCTGCCCCACATAAATGTTATTTAAGGTGTTCTTCTTATCAGAAGGTTCCAGACGGAGTTCCATGATCTTCTGTTCTTCTGCCGCTGCACAGACAATGCATTTACGTCCGCGGATCACCATCTCGGTGAGGATCAGCTTACTCAACTTCATCACCCAGTGCTTCCAGCGTTACAAGCCTGCGGTCCTCTTCCGTCCCCTTGTTTGCGTAAACTTCACGGCGTTCGATCATATAGGCAAAAGGAAGTGGCTCCTCACCCATCCACTGAAGAAAAGTATCCATGACCAGTTCCGGTTTGGTGTAGTTGGAACTTGCAGAGGCAAGCTGCATAAAAACACCTTCCCCATCTAAGTGCATTTCATATATATACGGACGGATGTCCACCGTCTTTTCACTGCGCTTCGTCTTCTTGGTTACGATGATCTCCTTCTGAGAAAGAAACGCATCCAGTCTGGAACGCCAGTCAGCAGCAGGCTCTTTTCCCTCACGGAACTGCACAGAATAATCCGCTGCTGCCACAAGAGACATGGCTGTGCTGGCCTTGCCATCCTCTACCTGACGGGCAGAACATACGGAAACACCATCCACCATAACTGCGTTCAAACGGTTTTCAATCTCTTTGGTTGGAACGGTTTCAGTAAGTTCCATATCAAAGTACTCACCAAGACTGGTTGTACCAACACCAAGTGGTGCTGCAAAGGACATAATCATGTGCGGGCTGTATCCACCGGAGAAAGCAATCGGAAGCCCGGCACGGCGGACTGCCTTCTGGAAGTAACGCATCGTATCCAGATGTCCCACAAATTTCATATGACCGGTTTTGGCAAATTTAATTCTTACTTTCACAGCACACACCTCCTTTGTATTTAAGCACACCGCAGCCAGAACATTTCTGGCGGCAGTTCGGTGTCACAGTTTCTGCTTTTGCCTGTTCCCACTCACGGATCAGGAATTTCTTTGTCACGCCTGCATCAATGAAATCCCACGGAAGGATTTCATCTGTGCTGCGTTCACGTAAGGTGTAAAATTCAATATCCACACCGGTTTCTCTGAATGCTTCTTTCCAGATATCATAATCAAAGCTTTCTGACCAGGCATCGTAAAGAGCACCCTTTTCATACGCTCTTAAGATCACTTCTGAACAGCGGCGGTCACCTCTTGCAAGGAAACCTTCCAGGACAGTAACATCCGGCTCATGCCAGTTGTAACGGATACTTCTCTGGTTCAGCTGGGAACGGATCTCATTCTTTACCACTTTGGCCTTCTCGATGAAGTCTCCCTCGCGGAACATCGGTGCCCACTGGAACGGGGTAAACGGCTTCGGCACAAAGAAGGATGTGCTGACATTGATCTGTACCTTGCCTTTTCTCTGTTCCTTCGGAACGACTTCATAGTAAGTTTCCGCAATCTTCTGTGCAAGATGCGCGATTCCCTTCATGTCATCCTCAGTTTCTGTAGGAAGACCAAGCATGAAATAAAGTTTTACCTGATTCCATCCACCCTTGAAAGCTTCTCCGGCACCATGCAGGATATCCTCCTCGGTAAGTCCCTTGTTGATGACATTACGCAGACGCTGAGAACCTGCCTCCGGTGCAAAAGTCAGACTGCTTTTTTTGACATCCTGTACTTTACTCATAACATCCAGTGCAAAGGCATCGATTCGAAGAGACGGCAGAGAAATATTTACTGCCTCCTCACGGAATTCATCGATCAGAAAATTTACGATCTCCTTGAGGTCACTGTAATCACTGGAACTTAAAGAACTTAAGGAAATTTCCTCATGTCCTGTGTTCTGAAGCATGATCCTTGCAGATTCCTTCAGAGTCTCCACATCACGCTCTCTTGTCGGCCGGTAGATCATGCCCGCCTGACAGAAACGACAGCCGCGGATACAGCCTCTCTGGATCTCCAGAGTGACACGATCCTGAGTCGCCTTGATATGCGGCACAACTGGTGCTTCCAGTTTGTTATAATCTTTGTCCATATCGATGACGAGCTGTTTTTCCACCTTTTGAGGCACTCCTTCGTATTTAGGAGCAAAAGATTCAATCGTACCGTCTTCTTTGTAGGTGACTTCATAGAGTGACGGCACATAGATTCCCGGAATCTGTGCTGCTTTCAGAAGAAAATCCTGTCTGCTGCCGCCATTCTTCTTGTTGGCCTTATATGCATCAAACAAAGCATCATAGACAGTCTCTCCCTCTCCAATATAAAAGAGATCAAAGAACTCTGCCAGCGGTTCCGGATTGTAGGCACATGCGCCACCGCCAATCACCAGCGGATCATCCTCGGTACGCTGTGCTGCCCGAAGCGGGATTCCGCCAAGATCCAGAAGCTGAAGAACGTTTGTGTAACACATCTCATAGCCCAGTGTGATCCCGAGGAAATCAAATTCCCTCACCGGATCCTGGGACTCCAGAGTAAACAGAGGAATTTTTTCCTCTCGCATGATCTTATCAAGATCTGTCCACGGCGAAAAGAGACGCTCGCACCATACGTCGTCTCTTTTATTGAACATATCGTATAAGATCATCATGCCAAGGTTTGACATACCGATCTCATAGACATCCGGGAATGCCATCGCAAAGCGGATATCTACATCATCTTTGTTTTTCATGACTGCATTGACCTCGCCGCCGATGTAGCGCGCGGCTTTGTCAATCTGCAGCAGTATCTCATCGCGTAATGCTAATTTTCTCATAGTTTTCCTTTCGTTAGTTGTATATATTGTACAAACTAATCGAATTAGTAAGCAGTCTGTACAATATGTAACTGATATTAAATAATACGTCATTTTACCTGCTCAAAACCCTCTGCAAAAAAGGCTGTTCAGGGCATTTGGTCAAAAAATGGGTTTTCTGCAAATACTTGACAATAAATATCACGTTTGGTGAATTCCCTTAAAAATCAATTATCATGCAGGGTGAAAATTTGACATATATCTTTTGCTATTATAAACGCATCAACAGGTAAATTCAAGATTATATGTCATAATACCCTGCTACATCCGTCATATCCAGTGAATGAGCATTTTTAGATTCAGGAATGACTTCGTCTACAAACGGCCGCATCATGGAAGCAGGATCATAGAAAATAAGCTCTATCCTGGGACTCCGTCATTAGTGATTGTACATTTACGCTTTTTCTGGATTCCAGTCCATTACATTGAATCTTCCATTTTTCTTTTTTCCTTTAAAAATGATCTCTTTTTTAAAGACTTCACCCTGAATTTTGTAGCTATCCCAATCTAAGGACTCGTATACTGCCGGCATAATGATGTTTCCATTAAAATCGATAGCTCCATATCCATTTTTTCCCTTTACAACAACAAATTCTTCGAGATACCCTCCTGAGATCTCAGAGAACTCTTCAAATTCTTTGATAACCTGCACGGAAGCAGTTTCATCCGATTCATTTGAATATCGAAGCAGTAATACATGTCCATTTCGTGCTGCCATTCCTGTGGATGCGATGAACGGAAGCTTGCCGATTGATTCACACTTGTCAATAAGCACGGTGCCATTTTTGTCAATAATTGCCCATCCCTCAGATGTCTTTACTCTCGCCACTGTTCCATTGCGTTCTAATGGATTGGCTTCTTCATAGGTACCGGTCATATAACTTCCGTCTTCAGAAATAAAATAAAACCCGTTTCCTTCACTGACACAGGATGAGTGGTCTGACATGGGCGAAGCGTCTGTATATTTTGGTTTAATAACTACTTTCCCGTCCGTCTTTGAGATAAATCCGATCAGCCCTTCATTATCTATAACACGGCAATAATCGGAAAATGGATCCTTTTCGATTGCCCTGTAAACATCGGACAATATCCTTTTCCCTTTCATTAAATACGCTCCGTCATTATCATATACAATGCGGGTTCCATTTTGGGAAACGGTCATGGAATCGTCATACTTGTATTTCGTGCAGTTCATCATATAAAAATATCCGGCCGCAACAATACTTATAAATATAACCGCAAGGATTAGTATTGTAAAAAAATGACCCTTGTAGTCTGTATCCTCCGTCTCTTCCGTGTAATCCTCATCATTCAAACTGATAGCTTTTAATAATTTTTCAAACATATACTCTTCTCCTTATGACATTTATTGGGTTTACAGTTACAAATCATGCCGGCATACTTAATGGTATCTGTGAAGAAACCCACGACTGAAGTCAGGGGTTCTTCACGATAAAAGTATACTATAAAAGTTTTTGTTATTTCGATGTCAATACATTAAGAAATGCGAAATATCTGCTTTCATAAGATATTAGTTGCAGGCGAGATGCTCGTCGAGAACGCTCGTCTCCTCAAGGCTGAGAGCTGTTCCATTCCATAGATCAATTACCGTGGAAACAAACATGGGATCGTCTTCTTTAGCAAGGTAATTTTTGATTGCAGACCATGTATGTTTCATGGTATAGCTGTCCGCACAGATAGGATTATCAGCCTGATTGGTACAGAGTTCTGCAATAAGGAGTGCAGTGAATTTATCCGTACCGTTCTCGTCTTCCAGCGATAACCATGGCGTGATTGTTTTGATGAATTTCACCAGATACTTCTGGTTTTCCATAGAAGTACCGGAGCCGAAGCGGTCAGCCATAAGGGAAGCGATCCACTGGTTAAAATCTGCTGTCTGGAAATAGTTGTTCAGGAATTCAGCTACCTTTTTGTCGTCGTGCTCATAGCGGATCACCATCTGCAGGATGACATTTTTGAACTGGGTACTGTCACCGTAAACCCGACCCATATATTCCGTGCAGAAATCAGCAAAGTTCTCACCGAACTGTCCGATGACTTCCAGGGCCCTTCGCAGTACATAGTAGTTCTGTTTGATTGCGGAAGCATATGGAGAAAAATGTTGTCTGGCATAGGAAAGCACCTGTCTCTTCTGCTGGTCGTTCCATCCATCCTTGAACATTCCTGCAATCATATAGATATATGCCAGCATGAGGTCTGACTGCTTGCAGGTTTTCGCGATATCCATGCATGGCTCAAAGAAATCTTCAGGATTAGATGCCTGACCGATGGTTTCCAAGGCTCTGGATAGCTGCGGATTCAATTCATGTCCGAGTTTATTTTTGTTCCTATCAGACAGAGCCCGCAGTTCGTTCAGTTCGCTTTTGGGGTTTAATTTTATTTTCTCGACAGTACTGATATTTTTTGATGTTCTTTCTGTACGTTTTAAGGAAGCCATATCCATTTCCATTGTTTTCTTTGTTTTAGGCTGTCCGGTGATCCAGGCTTCCATGGTCATCATTCGCAGCGGGTTAATGTAGATCTGAAAACTGATAGGAGTATCTGCCGGATAACTCCTGCCGAATTTTACTGTCCTTGTAGCTATCCTGCGGTTTGGGAGGTTCTTTGTTTTACCCCTTCCGAGGAACATTTCAATGCCCAGGGAGCTTGTTGCCTTATCCAGTTTATACTTGTCACGGATCTCTTCCGATTTATAAGGAAGTTCAGTACCTGCCGGAATCAGCTGGCTTACATACTCGCCTCGTAATCCGAGGTTAATGGTATCGTTTAAAATGGTGCTGGTATTAAATGCAATGCCTGGATGCAGAGCACTGGTGCATACGTTTGTTTTTTCAGAAGATGATGGATCTTCCAGCTTACGTACATTATATTTGTGGAGGCAGTAATGGTAATATACAGCTCCCCTTGCTACGGATAAATCGGGATCACTGGTTGTCAGTGGTTCGAACCCGAAGAAATCCTTTAAACGTTTTGGGATAAGATAAAACTTGGTCATGCCTCCATTTAAAATAACCGCGTCTATTTTTGTATCTTTCCCGCATTTATCGAGGACATCAAGAACAGGGTAGATGATGTTATTTACGTCCTTTTCCGCCATATGCTGGATTTTTGATGCATCCTCCAGCTTATACTTATATCCCATAAGTGGGGATATAATCCTTTCTACATCCGATCTGGTATAAGTGTCGGCATAAGCATAAGAATCATAAAGATCAATATCCATAACTTCCAGTTCATAATCTTCTGGAAGATCAATGTCAGACATTCTGGCACTGTCATAGGCCTGGGACAGGTCTACTTTTAATTTTTCAGCCAGTTTTCTTAATTTGCACATGACCTCTTCTTTTCGTTTAATGTTCACTTTAATACCATTGCTATCTTCAAAACGTTTTAACATATCTGCGGCCAGCAGTTCATCAAAATTATCACCGCCAAGAAGCGTATATCTGCTGATCGCCAGATCCTTGATGTTAAGGATCCCTTTTTCTGTATAACCTACCCAGTGGATTGTAACATCGAGGGTTCCGCCTCCGAGGTCAAATACAAGGACGTTCTTTTCTGTATCCAGCGACAGCAGGTCAGAAGGAATCTTCCCGCATTCCTGCATCCGCATGAAATCATAAATAACTGCCTTAGGCTCATAAAGCAGGACATCATGCATATTTTCCACATTGATTCCTGCCTTCCGTGCGGCATCGAGAGTAGCCTGGCACTGGTCTGAATCAAAGGAAGCCGGTACGGTTATAATGACATCACTTAATTCATTCTGAAACAGCCGCTTTTTGGCAGAATTGATCATGAAAGAAAGAATCTGTGCAGAAACATCAGAAGGGGTCTTGTCCGGGATTTCATCAACAAGGGGTACCTGGTCGCTGGTACCCATTAATGATTTTACGGACTTGCATACATAACCGCTGCGGGTTCCGTATCTGCTTTTCGCATAATCCCCGATATCGGCAGTCATTTTTCCGTCACTGTTCTTGTAATAGAATACAACGGAGGGAAGAAGGGGATTTCTTGACTTGCTTCCGGTATCGTTTTTGCGGTCAAGCTCCAGTACGATTGGTTTCATGGTATTATTCTGCATGTTTCCATAAGCGATAACGGAATTAGTCGTTCCAAGATCAATGGCAGTGTAATATTGTTTTTCGGACATAATCGATTCTCCTATTCTTCTTTTTCGCGTACTGTTGGAAGGGAAATAATGGTATTTCCATATTTCCATCCGGGTTTTTCTACAGTAACAGGCTTCTTTTCACCTTCATAGCTGAATGGCTCGCCAATGTATGTGTATCCGGACAGATCCTCTGCTTCTGCCATAAATTCACGTCCGGTAGAGTCAAGTGGGTGAATGCCGCTGTCTTTGATAAAACGAAGCAGCTGTTTGAATACAATCGTCAAGGGAAGAACCTGTGGCGGAATCTTTACTTTGTTTTCTTTTAATGAGACAAGTCTTCTGTCCACCAGTTCAATACTGTCCAGAAGATGTCCGTAAAATTCAGAGTTCATGCTGGTATAAAAAGATGCAATGGCCATGTCTTTTGCTTCCGCTGCGGTTTCATCGATGGTTTCATTTAATTCATCCAGCATGGCCTGTACCAGTTCCAGGGAATTCCTGCAGTTATCGTATTTGAACTGAAGCTGCTCGTATTTATCTCCGGAAGCCATCCCTTCCGCTTTGGCTGATTCAGAAAGCACATGCTCTGTTTCCTGAAGGACATCTTTGGCAGATTTTCTTTTCCGCCTCATGCCACTGTTTTTCAGCAGCCGTCCACGCAGGTTCCTGAGTAGCCTGTCACAGTAGCGGGCCCCGAAGGTAAACGCAACAGGCAGATATTTGTCATCTTTCAGATCCGGATCAGCCATAATCATGAAAATAACCATGTACTTTCCGATAAAATAGAGTTTTCCATTTTGGCGGTCGCGCAGATTCAGGTTTTCTGTGAGTTCGGAGAAGCTGGATGTGGCGTCCATATCTCCGTCGAGAGCTTTCTTTAATACGGACATCTGGTTTTCTACAAAACCAAGCACATATCTTCTGCGGTCTTCACTGTCAAGATTTGTATTATGTAAAGCAGTGCGGTAATCATCATAGGAAATGCCAGACTCTTTTACAAAAGAATCATGAAGTTTGTTATAAGCATCGTGTGGATGCAGTCCCGGATACAGCAGGCTCCCATAAATGGCAATCCATTCAAAAGTGGATTTATGCCGTCCTTTTCGGTACTCAGACAACTGATTTTCTGCAATTTCGAGTTCTTCTTCCATTACGGAACGGTAGATTTGATCGTATTTCATTTTCTTTGTCCTCTTTAAATAATATTTTTCACCGTTCACAGACTGTACTGCGTTGAGCGTGGGCTGCAGTTCCTTTACAGCGTGAGTGAGCGGTATCTTTTCTTTCACGGGACGGGTGTGCAGTACATACATGAAATCCGGCATAAGATGCTGGATGAACGAAAGTGTTTCCGGAATTGATGCATGAAGACTATAGTTGTCAAAGGGGATGGAAACACATCCTGTCCGTTTTGCTTCCTGGCCAACTACAATACAGTTTTTTGCCGGGATGTTTTCAGTGATATGAATGTTTGGGGTGTATACCTGATATCCCATGTCCGAAAGAATGTCTGCCACTGCCCTGCTCTTTGATTCCAGGTAGACAGGGAGTTCAGGAAAAACAGAGCTCAGGAAGTAAAACAGATCCAGATGTTTCGGTATGCTTCTCGAAACAAGATAGATGCCATCTCCAAGTTTTCTGTGTTCCTGAATGATATCTTTTAGTCCGGAATAAGGAGCCGGTAAGTCCGTGGGAGTGCCTTCACTGAACAGGCTTTCCCACGTATCCTTTTTCTGATAAGCATTCGGGATGTTGATCAGAAGAGTTTTTGGATGGAGCTGTTCCGGAAGACGCATGCCATTTACCTCAAACATGGAAGCTATACTGAAATCCCCGGTATACAGAATATCATGATGCCCGGTTTCCAGATGGATCATAACTGCCCCTGGCATATGTCCGGCTGGCAGCAGGGTAATTCTACATCCATGGATGAGAAATGGTTTTGCAACAGGTCGGGTATGGATACGTCCCATAAGGAACTGTGCTTTCCGGTAACGCTCATTTTTGATCTTGTCAATTTCTTTTCGCCCGGATATACGTCCGAACTCCAGAAGCTGCGTATAAATCAGCCTTTTTGAGGCTTCTGTGGTTATAATCTCTGCATTCGGGGCAAGGGAGGCAATCCTTGCGATGGATCCGATATGGTCATAATGTGCATGGCTGACCAGGATCAGGTCAAGATCAGAATAATCATTCAGTTCATACAGAAGCCTCTCATAATCCGGGTATAACTCATCTCCTTTCAGCCTGGCTCCGCAGTCCAAAAGAATATGTATACCCTCGATGGAGAGGTAATAGGCTGATGCGCCTATTTCGTTTCCCCCTCCCAGCGGGATAAAGCAATCACTCATGGTTCACTCTCCTTTTCTCATCTGCTGAAAACACTAAGAGGAGAACGACAGGGATGAAAAATCGAACAGGTCACCGATGGAAAAATTATTCTTGGGTTTCAGTGCATCAATGACATGCTGGAGTGCTTTCTGGCATTTGGCTTCATCATGCAAAATTCCAAATAAATCAGCCGTGTTTCTTGCATCCACAAGGGCATCATGCTGGTGACCGCAGAAGTCTTCTCCTGCATACATAACCGCGTCCTTTAAAGAAACATTGTGTTCCAGGCCAAGGGTATGTCCATATTCAGCCTGAAAATCAAACCATGTAGTGTCAATGTATTTTTTATCCTGAACGGATAAAGAGACATTTTTTAATTGTACTTCCCTCGAAATCTGGGCAAAATCATTATCGCTCCACTGGATGATCTGAATTTCATCCTGGATGCTGTTGCACCAGGAGAAAAACATACGTAAGGCATCATCAAAATAAGGTGCCGATTCCACCATGGATGTTTTGATTCCCGTCAGTTTTTCATATCTTTTTTCAATGCGGGAATTGAAATATGGTTTAACAAGAGTGACAAAGTTGCCAATCTCCTGGTACGCTTCATCCAACAGGATAGCGCCAATTTCAATTACTTCGAGTTTGCAGGTTGTGCGCTCTTCCTTGTAGACAGAAGCAATTGGATTCATTTCAAGATCGATAACAACATATTTCATAGTGGTTTCCTCCCTGGTTTATTTCCCGGAACAGCCTTTATGCGAAGGTATTCCATTGATTTGATAATATGAGCATAACATGGGGATTGGGGCAACTCAATGTCAATACGTTGCGAAAGAGCAGAGGGAAAAGGGGGTGTCAGTACGTTACGAAAGGGTAGATATTCAGAAATCTGGATGTGTGGTATAAGAATAGTACAGGTTACTATTGTGGTTTAGATAAGGAGGAATCGAAATGCAGAAGAAACGAAACATTATTCCACTGGTTGAAACTTATAACGAAGTGGATACAGAAAAGTACATCAAATCCTACATGTTTATCAAAGGATTTGCAGTAGCAAAAAATCTGAAGCAGACGCTGATTGCGCTAGCAGTGGCAAGACATTTCCATAATGGCCAGTACCGGAAGGACGGAATGCCGTACATTGTCCATCCGTTGAAAGTCTGTAGCACATTAATCAATTATGGGATTGATGATGATACAACACTTGCTGCTGCCCTGTTGCACGACCTGCTGGAGGACTGCAGTGATAAGCTCCCACTGAAAGGCCGGGAACTGATTACAGAGTATCATCTTTCCCAGGAGGTACTGGATATTATTACGCTTCTGACTAAGGAATCCGGGCTGGATGAATACGAGCTAAGTGTATATTTTAAAAAGATTGAGCGAAACTGTAAGGCATCTCTGATTAAGCTCAGTGACCGCCTGCATAACAGCACCAGCCTGTATACGTTTACCTTTGAACGGATGCGTAAGTACATCAAGGAGACAGATGACTTCCTGATCCCGATGGCTTCCTATTGCAAGAATTATTATCCGGATTATACCAATTCTTTTTCCATCCTGAAAAGCAACATTTATTCACTAAACAACAGCATGCGGATTATGATGGAGAAATTTGATGCGGCAAAATATATAGGTGGAAAACCAAATTCACAAGACAAAGAGGCTGCCGGGAATTAACTGCCGAAGGGGGATGACAAATTATGCGTGAACAAAAATGCCCTAATTGTGGCGGAAATGAAATAGTGTTTGATAATGGACGGTATAAATGTACCTTTTGTGGCACTGTTTTTACGGATAAGACAGCGGATAAGGCTACTTACAAATATGCCTCCCGTATTTCTCAAGCGACAGAGCATTTAAAAATTGGGAATTATGATAGAGCATATTCGATTGCCAAAGAGCTTGAGGATCTCCATCCGACGGATTCTAATCCATATGCTATTATACTGCTTTCTCTCACATCGAAACTGTCTGACTACCACTTAGAAGAAGGAAAAAGACAGGAAGCATCCGATGTATGGGACAAAATGGAACAGTTAAATGCAGTGGCACAGCCAATGATAGATTATGCGGAAATCATGTATCGAAAAAAAATGAATATGTTAAAAGCTGCTTTTATCAGAGATGCAGTGTTTATAGGATTTGGAATTATCATGCTTATAAATGCTTCTCTAAAGTATCCTGGCTGGTCAAAGTTATTTGTTATACTGGACATTCTCTATTCTGCCTACTATTGCTGGCTGAGCCGTACCTCAGAAAATGTTGAGATGTATAAAATTGAGAAGTACCGGGAAATACCGCATAATCCGTTTCTAACACCATTGCATGACAGCTTACTGGAAACGCTGACAAAGAAGAATTTGTAAAAATCTAAATATTGAAAAAATTTTAACGACTACCTCTATTTGGTTCAAATGGAGATAGTCGTTTTTATTTTCATTTTTTCTAGACATATTGGAGTAAGAAAAATTGACAAAATTTTTAATCAATTTCAGCTCCGTATAATTTCAAGATATCCAGATCCTTTTTGGTTAAATCAGAAGCTGGATTAAGATTATGTAAAATTGCGCCGTTAACATCCAAGCCTGGAACAAAATATATTGTTTTTTCACATTCACAAATATCATTGCATCTGAGCGTGGTTCCATCATCTCCCGTAATAACTCCTGCTACTAAGTCAAACTTTTTCCAAAATATGTATATAAATTTTTTTAACTTTCCTTTATAGCTGTCACCGTATGAAAGAGAAGCCGTTATTTTCGGCGAAAACGGATTCCAATATTTTATCGTGCCATCATTCGAAGCAGTTATTATTTTTTCCAGTTCTGTTATACGTCCAATATTCTTGTCGAAAAATATTGAAGTCACAAGATCTGAATGCCCTTTCTTTTCTGGATTCTCCTCATCTAGTGTAGAAATTCCGTGTAAAATAGAAATGCAATGCCATGTTTCAGTATCGTAAATTTTCACACTCGACTTTCCAAATGGAATAGCCATGTAATGTCCGTTAGCATTAAAAGAGATTGTTTTTACATTTCCATTATTAGCCTCCAGTATTGCTATACATGATAATGTTTCCATTTCCCTGATTTCTATCTTTCCGCTGCTCCACGCTACTGCTAAATATAATCCGTCAGGACTGCATGAAATCGCAGTTACCTTAGAATTATATTGGTGATAAGTAAACTCTGGGCTGGCTATTATTGAAGTTGAAGAATTATACTGAACCATATCCTTCTTAAAGAGGTTTAGTGTATGATTCGTCAGATTTTCAAGGTAAGGCTCACAATATTCCTTCACGTAGTTTATTCTTTCAAATGTTTCTGCTGAAAATTTTTCAATAAAGTTTCCATTGCAGCAAAAAATAAATTCACCATCTTTGGAAAAAACAGCCTTGTCTGATTTGTTCCGAAACGTGGTAAGTGTTGAAACGGAATATGTGCTCATATCAACGACTTGTGGTGCAGCATCATGTAAAGTTATCAATAAAAGCTTATCGTTCGGACTGAACTCCATATACAGTATACGCTTATCAGAAACTTTTACAAAACCATTCAAATGTGTAAAAGGAGAGCCGATACAAATATTGCCATTTTCCCTGCCTGTAACACATATTTTTTTTGAATGGGAAAATACAGAATAATTATATAACTCCTTATTTTTTTGAGGGTATATTCTTACTTTGTTCAATTCTGCATCATAACGCAGGCTCCCTTCCTGTTTTGACGATATATAAAGTAAATTGGCTGTACCTGTAATATTGTCTATAGTCTTAAGGCTGCTATCATAAATAGGGACAATATTACTCATAGATACTTGTGAACCAGCATTTTTAAAATACCAAATCAGGATATTTGATTCGATATCGCATGTTATCATTAAATTGCTTCCTTTTGCATAGGTTTCATCTATGCACGTTATTTCTGACAATAAAGAGCCTATTTTTTGATCATTCCCATGAGGATATTTACTAAAATCATATAGACATATTGTTCGACTAGAAAAAGCTACTGCCAAAAATGAATCTTTATTGACAAATTTGATTGATGATACAGATTCGCTGTCAAAATAAAACACTGATGTTTGCCAAATTAAGCATTCACGAACAATATTCCCTATGTGCATAACATCTGTCTGGCTGCCCAGAGATGCATATTCCATTAACAGTTTCTGAAATTGAATAATTTTAATTTCATGATCATTCGCTATAGCTAAATATCTTCCTGTAGAATCAAAACACAACGAAATATATACTTTTTCTTTTATTACAGTCAGATTCTTGGTTGTTGCAAAACATACTTTTTTTTCGCAATCTGTTCCATAATTATCCACTGCATCTAGTGGAATTTTTGCGATGTTTTTTTTTGTAGAATCATTTTCAAAAACGGCCAGTTGGTTGTGAGTGTTTATGAGAACAATATATTTCTCGTCTGGCGAAAAAGAAATCAGATTAGCACAAAAATCTTCTCGTACTATATCCAGTTTCGTTTTTGTATTTGATACGCGATCTAGGATTTGAACTTCTACCTTGTTATTGAATATTGTATTGTACCCTGTAATTAGCATTTCTGCTTTTTTTAACACACTATTGTTTGCTAAAATTAGTTTTTCTGCATTTTTATCCGATAGAGCAAATTTTGTTTTAGGATAGTTCTTTTTTATTTCATAGCAACATACATCGTATATACACGCTCCTTTTATTGTTGAAACCAACAGTTCTGCTCCGTCATGAACATATTGGATATTATTAATAGAATATTCGCTGTCAATAATAGTCTGGATATATTTACGGGTTTTTAAATGCCATTGTTTTACTGTTCCACAAGAATCCCCTGTCAGAAAAAATTCTCCATCAGGCGATATTCTAATACAGGTAATAGAAGAATCATGTCCATTAGGAAAAAATGTATGTTTGGTTACTAAAGCACCATTTAATAATGCTTCTTTTAAAGGTATTCCATTAAAGCTGCATTTACTTAAATCAAGTTCGGATAAGTTCATACCATTTAAGTTTCCACGTGCTTTTTCAAATATATCAAGCAGATTATGTATTGCAATACCAATGGAAGCCTCACCTGAAAAGTTCTTCTTGTATAATGCCAGTATTTTTGTCAAAAGAGATCTTTTTCCTTCTGGAATACAAATTTTACTTTCACCATTAACAGATTGAAACTCGTTTTTATACTCTTTTAAAATTTCACCTATAAATAAAGATACTGTTTCACTAATATATTCTGTACTTATACTGCTAAGGCAAAGAAGCGCAGTCTGTTTATTGTCATCATTCGAACCAGTCTCCTCTAGTTTCTCTTTCTCCGCAACATACAAAGCCATTTTCATATCAGTAATGATTTTCATTGCAGCAAAAAAGTCCCTGATATGCTGATGAATAAAGCTGTAGTTTTGATTATTAGCATATAAAATACCTAATGAATATACACAGTATTTGGCAATTACGGACACATAATCCTCACCCAAAGGTCCTTCTAAAACAAGCAGCTGTTTGGCATAGGTCTGTGTATTTGGAACTGGATCTTCTCCTTTTAAATATTCTTTAAAGTATTTTCTTCCATAAATGCCACAGATATCTGTATCGGTCTCTTCTTTCAGGACAGTATCAATGATCTGCTTGAAGGTCGGGAGATCAACTGCATACAGATCATTTTTCTCCATATACCATCCCAGTTCCGGCAGCAGGAAATCAAGAATAAATCCCTGCATTTTTTCATCAAGAGAATTGGTCTCATATCCGTCTCCTGCTTTTTGACGGTCCATCTTGATTTCAGCAATCCGGTTGCGGGCAGTATACTTGGTGCTGCGTTCACTGAAAAATGAGTAAAGAATCTCTCCCGGTGTAGAAATATCTGCCGTGTTATACAGCTCTCCATAAAGCTTCAGGAAAAGCGGGATTTTTAATGTTTCCATAAGCCGACTGTTTTTACTGACCTGTTCAGAGGAAATCTTACATCCGTCCAAATATTCTTTAATAATATCTTCGTTGACACCGGTCAAAAAAAGGCGTTCAAAGGAAGCATCCAGATCACTCAAAGTCTCATCCGCTCGGCTTGTGATAATAACAGTAATATTCTTATGTTTTTCCAGTAGTTCTTTTATTTCCTCCACAATCAGTTCTGACGGAGCACCAAGGAAATCTTTTTCTTTCGTAGAAAGCTGTTTCTTAGAGACCTCATTTAACCCATCCAGAAGCAGGAGATACTGTGTATGTTCCTCATCCGCACGCAGAAGCTGATCAATGTTTTCCATAATGGAAGTATCATCTCTATCCATAATTCTTGACATTTCTTCAGTATTTTCAGAAAGAAGGTATTGTTTGTCTACAGATCCAAGCAGCATATACAGATATCTCTGAATAAAAGTTGAATGGGAAGCATGATACGCACTGCAGTAATCTGCCGGGGCTTTGGAGAGTTCAACAAACAAAGGGATTATATTTTTCCCATTTTCTGCTGGGTGGTAGGCCTTATCTCTGTAAGTGTCTTCCATTATAGAGTTTAGAGCAGTGGTTTTTCCTATACCGCCCTCTCCAATCAGATACATATTATGAAGTGTTTCAGGATATTTCAGAACCCCAGACAACGGTTTCAAGCCTACAGTCTCTTCCGGATTTGTAGACACGTTAATTGGGAAATTAACCGCATTTGAAGAAACTGCAGATAATGGCATAATAGTCTTGTCAATATTAAGACCTGCAAAACGGCAACCTGTTCTCCGGCTTTCTTCATACCATAATTTCCCGGCTTTCCATGCAGTTTCCGGTTGAAGGAATCTGTTCGCTTGGCGCTGTCGTTGGAAATTTGCAGGCCCACTTCTCATAATATTCCGGGATGGGAGACTAATGCCTGACGACATCTGTGATCTGCCTGGCTGTGACGTTGCTTTTCGGGAAGAATAGTAGTTATCCCTGGTTGAGCTAGGGACATAATCCGGATCTTCCATCAATCTGCATAAATCTTTCTTCATTGCTTCTGCTGTCTGATAACGGAAATCCGGCTCATATTCACAGGCGTTTGACAGAACTTTCTTCAGGCCTTCCGGGATATCTGATTCAAGCTCCGGAAGTTTTTTATCATCTATTCTCTGCTCATAATGATTATGAACCGGAACGGTATCTGCCAATTCATAAAGAACCAGTCCCAGCGAATAAATATCGCATCGGTGATCAACTGACGATCCATTTGCCTGCTCTGGAGCCCAGTAATTCCTGGTACCTTCCTGAAAAAACTGAGGACTATCTTCTTCTCTTGCAATACCGAAATCCCCCAGGCAGTAATTATCATGATACAAAAAAATATTTTGTGGTTTGATATCCTGATGGATAAGTTTGTTTTGGTGCATCTGCATCACAATAAGAGCATCACAGAGATCAATACCGACAGTAAGGATTTTGGTAAAATCTTCTGGATGTTCTTTTGGAATATCCTGTTTCTGAAACTTATAAGTATCCATTTCATCAGTCAGGCATTTTGCCAAAGGCATCTGAATTGCATAATCTACCCCAATTCTGTTAAAGCTGTCACATTTCCATGAAAGACGTGTGGCAGTTCCGGTAAAAGGGATTATATTAAGCTTACCTGCAGTATTGTCAGTTATGCTGCTTAATATGGTCATGTTTATCATTTCACGGCAGAAATTTTTGTTAATGTTAAGGTTTTCTGCAATTAAGCTATCTAATTCAATTATTTTGCTGTTCAGATTTTCACCGTTACATTTTTGGGTAACACCACAAATCACTTTTACCGCATAATGGTTTACCTGATAGACGATTGTCCTGCCACCAGATCCGGTTCCGAGTTCTGTAATGGTATCAACTTTGAAGAATTCTTTCACAGCTTCCATTTTTGCTTTCCGGACCGCTTTTCTCTCGTTTTCATCTTTTATTTCCATCAAAGAATAATTGTAGTTTTTATTTTCAAATACTCCCATATCATTCTTCCTCATGTTTTTTAATATATTTTAATTTGTGTCACTGAAATGTCATCCTGTGAACCGGAGGAACTGGCAGAATAAAGTAATGGCACAGTTGCAAAAGGTTCTGTGTTTTTTTGTATAACTGCCCGAATAGAATAGTTACTGCATACGGAAGAAATCCCATCGGTCATCAAAAAAATCATATCATCCCGCTTTAGTGTAATCCATGAGGTTTCTAATGGATGAAACTCATAGCCATATGCATCCATTCCAACGAAAGCTGTTAATTTGTTAAGATCCGACTTGTACCGTGGGTCATCTTTGGAATACAGGCCATTTTTAACTGATAAAGCTGCTTTAGACTGATCTTCTGTCATCTGGAAAAGAATCTTATCCCGGTATAAATATCCCCTGGAATCACCGGACCAGAAAAAGCGTGCCGATTCTTTTTCACGATCCAACACGCAGACTACTGCTGTTGTGCCAAGAATCATATGAGAACTCCGGATAATCCTGTTATTGGCTGTTTGAAAAGCATCCGAAATCATGCAGGATACCTGTTCCGGAGAAAGCTTGTCATTTAGTTTCATATGTACGTTATAAAATTCTTCTGCTGCATACAGGGAAGCATATTCCCCATAAG
Source organism: Blautia sp. MSK17_66 (assembly GCF_020538025.1). Lineage (NCBI taxonomy): Bacteria > Bacillati > Bacillota > Clostridia > Lachnospirales > Lachnospiraceae > Blautia > Blautia sp. MSK17_66. The sequence goes on along the minus strand of NZ_JAJBNQ010000006.1, from coordinate 5,954 downwards.
GACCGCCGCCCATCCCATCAAATACTGCAAACAGGCTGTACCGGCAACGGTTGGTGGCTGTAAAGGAAAAAGAATCCCTGTCTGTGTCGCATTCCTTTTTATAATGGGAGCCAATGAGGAAATTGTCTTCATTATTTTCATGGTTAGTTCCTCTGCATGTTTCACCAGCAGCAGAAAAAGAAAGTTTATAATTTGGCATATAAGATAAATGATCCTCCTACTATAAATATATATTTATCATCATAAATAAAACGGTATGTTTTAGCATTTTCCAGCAATAATTCATTTTCAAGAGAGATCAGGACGTTATCATCATTAATCAAGAAAAAATTATTTCGAACATCTTCAGAAGTATCCAACTGGTATGCTTGTTTCGATTCATTATAACTGAATGTAAGAAAATCATATGGAACGTCATCCAATTCTATTTCCCTCCCCATACCACTTCCATTGATTCTGATGGTCTCGGTTTGCATGAAATAAAAATCCCAGTTATTTTTATGGGCAGATAAAAACATAAATACTACAGGAAAGATTTTTTCAGGATCTGCAGGATCTTTTCGCATAAATGAAAACACATTAGGTAAATTTCTTTCCATGGAAATGGGAAAAGTTTCCTCAAAAATACTATGATTATTGAATTGGGTTGGAAGTTCGTTCAAATACTCTGTATAATATAGGTTTTGATAGAGATAAGTGATTCTTCCTTGGCTTATTTGCATATCCATGTTTTGTAGTGCAGAATATGGACGGAAAGATATGTTTGTTTCATATTCCAGGTCTTTCTTTTCAAGGATATACGATTCTCCCTCTTTGAAATAGTCAGACTCATTATAATAAGCAAAATCTCCATCAAAAATGCAAAGATAACTCATAAACTAGTTTCTCCTTTTAAAAAATATGATATTTTTCTAAAATTATATTAAATATTTTCTGAAATCGTTATCTTTTAAATAAAAAGATGTTTTCCTTACCAAAAAATCAAACATTACATTTTCCGGATACAGAGAAAGTAACTCCTTAGAATAACGGAATGACATTGGGCGTACAATCTGTAGTTTCTTTAAACAAATGGTTTTTTCAGCAGGTTCAAGGGGTTTCTTAGTTTTGCGTCGTTGATTTTTTATCACATACCTGAAATTCACTTTGATTACAAATAGATTTTGACATGCATTTGATTCAGGATTTGGTCTGGATTTTCTAACTGCTTTGTCTGTACTGGTAAGTGTCCTTTTTAAACTTTCGTTATCTGCTCCTGCCGGAGGCTTAAATTGAAGAATATCGAAACTTTTTGTTGGATATATAACAGCAGCTACAGAAATAGACCTGATCCAGCCATACCTCCGCAAAGATTTCATAGCGGTAATAGCATCTGTGAAATCCATATATTCCTTATCATATTTAGAAGGATAATTTGAAAAACGTTGAAAAGCAGATATTGCTTCAGAGAAATCCTGCTTTGTAATTCCATAACAATTGCTGTAAACACTTGTAAATTGGTCAATAAGATCTTGGGATGACACTTCGCATATATATCCAGTAGTATTATCAGATGCTGTCATAACAATGTTTTCAATAAAATTTCTTGCATACAAAGGAGGTTCCTGTGCCAGATTAAGAAGGTTGTTGATTCCTGCTTTACTGCAATTTAATATGAGCCCCATAGTAATAATGTCATTGCGGCTGAAAATACGTTCCATATGTTTGTGAATTGGCTCGGGGACTGTTTCCTGCTTTTTAGAATTTTTTTCTGCTTTTTTGGTCTTTTTACAATTCCGAATGCGGCATATAACAAATTACTTAGACTGGACGGCCACTTGTCAATCTCACCCTTTGGAGTCGAGTGTGTTCCGTTAGTTTTTGCGGAAAATCGTAGAGCACTGTTTGTCAAAGCACGAATAGAATTCTGAGAGGCATCAAGTTGGTTGTTTTTGCAAATGCAGTATTTATCAGTAAACAGTATTGCAAGATTTCCATTTAACATATTGTAAGAGGAAATAAAATGCGGAACATACTTTTTAAAATATTCAATAAAACTGGACTGCTCGAAATTCAAGTTATTGAGTTCATAAAGCAGACTTGTGGTTGATACATCTTCGCTAGTTTCTTTATTTTTTTCGGAATCTATCTCTAGTTGTGCGGTTATTAACAGATGATAGTCTAATTTATCAATGAATTCCTGGGCTGTTGCGAATGAATAACATTTATGTCCAAGCATGAATATGTAGACCATATCCTGCAAAGAGTTCTGTAAGGTGGCACTGGATGAAGTTCCTTTCAAATACAGCTTATGCATACCGGCACATTCCAAAAGTTTATTTGTTTCTTCAAGTGTACATTTTGCCCAGAAAGCTAGTTTTATAACCTTGACTCTGTCATATGGAACGGATCCACCACGCCACTGGTCAATTACATTGCGGGTAAATTTTCCACCACCATAACATTTGGAAGCCATATCACCAAGAGCCTGCCTTGAAAGAGAAAAATTTTCCAGTGTTTTATTTCGGAAATATCTTTCATAAATAGTTCGATCTTCATCATCAGAAATTGAATCTTCTCCAAATTCATGATTTACAAATATTTCTCTTTCGTGAAGGTCTGTAATTGAAAAAATATCAGAGATAATTCCTTTTTTTATTGTTTTTCCAGGAATTTGAAGATTATCATCAATTAAGTGATCTACAGCTTTTGCCCATCTTTGAGATGTATCCCAGCAACTGTCTAAAATTTCTTTCTGATAATCTTCAGGGTACATACATTCATCACGGCTGATTATCCCATTCTGAATAGTATCATTAAGTTTTTTTGTAACATCCGGTTTTTGAACTGATATTGCTTTTTCTATAAAAAGATCTTTACAGTATTTGCAATCACACTTATCTTTCGTATTCATACATGATGTTCTCCTCTAATAATCTCTTGTTATACATCGGACAATTACTGCCATTGCAACGATAAGGAACTTTCCTATATTTGTTTGGTGTGGTGTTTGCTGCTCCATAAAGAAGCAACAATTAGAAAGTTGTCACGAATGCTGTAGAATCCTTTCGTATCCATAAGGCTGTCCCTCTTTAAACTTCACATATTGACTATAAGAAATTATACCAGAAAAGCCCCTTTTTGCAAATGTCAGTATGTTATGAAACCAAGAATTTACAAAGCTCTTGACAAATGTTTAAATAGATTAATAAAAGTAACCCAGGAGGATTAGACATGGTAAAGAAAGTTTTAGAATTGCTACTGGCAGAATACGAGGAAGAAATGCCTATGAAGCAGCAGTTTGCAAGTATGCTGATCTGTTTGGCAATCACAGGTCTGTTAATCTGTATCCAGGACAGGCAGGAAAAAATAAGATCAAAGGAGCTTACAAAATGATGAAGATGAAAGAAGTCTGGAACTCAATATATCCTTATCTGGAAGACGCAATTGACGAAAAAGATTCTCTTCCTCTTAAAACTCAGATTGTTCTCTTTCTCGTCGTTTTCGGAATATGTATGCTTCTCGCGTATTCATCCAATAAGGCTTATGCAGAGCGTAACATGAACGCTTCAGAAGACTATTCCGGAAGCAAAAATACCATCTCAGATGAAAATAGATTGATTCAATATGGCGATATGGGAGCCTATCTGCAGCAAAATGGTGAACGGATATCTGACTACTATCAGATAATTGAAGATGATTTTGAAGACGATATGCTTCGAATGGTTGGTTCTAATGGGCTGTATGGCTATATTTCCAAATATACAGGGAAAGAATTAATCATCCCAAGTTTTCAGGAAGCTACTCCTATGAATAAAAATTCTGCTTGTGTTAGCAAAGATGGAAAAAATTATTTTTTCATTGATGAAAAAGGGAAAAGAATGACCCAGGATTACAGGCAGGCATATCCATGGGAAAATCAGGGACAATATGCCAGAGTGGAGACAACAGACGGTTGGGCAATTATTAACAAAGAAGACGAAATTCTCCTTGACCAATGTACCATGATCAATTCATTGTCCGAGATAACAGCGGAAGGAACCGCCCTGCGCGACGGAAAAGGGGTACTGTTCCGCATTAATATAGATAGACAATCGGAGACAATATCTGTTGTAATGGAAATACCAGACGTTTTGGAAATTTCGGAATTATATTACAATAGTTTTGCAATAATAGAAAAAGAGAACGGATATGGGGTGTTTTCTGCCCAAGGGGATATAATTGTCGATTCGGTATACGAAAAGATTACATGGGAAGCAATCCCTTTTGAGGATAATGAGTATGGACACAAAATAATCTTTAAATGCAAAGTTCTAGGCGGACCTTATGAAATTAAAAACTGGGATCCGAGAAAGAATTAAAAATAAGCAGACAGGCAGCCTTATAAAAGACTGCCTGTTGTACTACTGTATATTCAGATTTGCATATGTGTTATATACTACTGCCCCATCAAGCCAGCGGTTTGGCTGTGAGAAAGTACCAGGTTCCGTGTTTTTCATGGTATCTTCGTAGATCCAGAGTTTGCTGTCCAGGTCATCCAGGATATGAAGCACATATGCTTCCCTGGTAGCCGGCGTTTTCACTGCGCCATATTCCATTTTTCCATGATGTGAAAGAATCATATGGATAAGTAACTGAATTGTTTTGGAATTCTCATCAATTCCACATGCACTGCACGCTTCTCTGATCATAACAGCACCAAGATATAAATGTCCATATAGATTGCCTTCTATTGTGTATTCCGCGTTGCCAAGATTGTCCATCTGCAGCTCCCGCAGTTTTCCGATATCATGAAGGATCGCTGCTGACATTAAGAGATCGTAATTTAACGCATACACAGAGGAAAGCATTTTGATATTGGCAATAATCCGGCAGATATGATAAAGCAGCCCGTTCAGATAATTATGATGGACAGACTTGGCAGCAGCCCATTTACGAAAATCAGGTTCATTCTGCCGGATCAGGTATTCCGTTATGGATTTCAGATCCGGATCATTCATTCCTGAAATACAGCGGTAAATCATATTCATACCCTGATCCGGATCAATAGGGGCATGCCGCACATAGTCTGCCGGGTTGCCATTGGGAGCAATGACTGCTCCTTTGATGTTAATATATCCATTTTTCATGGTCAAGGTAAGGTCAACAACTTTGCCCTCGTATGGGATGCGGATACCCAGATATTCTCTGGGTTTGCATTAAAAACATTTCAATGCCATAATGAAGAGGGCAATACACGCTAAAAACATCTTAAAATCTTCTAAAAAAACGTATGAAAAAATGGTCAAAAACAGCGTTTGGTCACCGTAGTATTTACTGCCGTTTGATACCAAATAACACTCTGCAACACCAAAATATTGTACATAAAATCACCAAGCAGTAGTACTATATATTGTTTATCGATTCTCCTATTCTTCTTTTTCGCGTACTGTTGGAAGGGAAATAATGGTATTTTCATATTTCCATCCAGGTTTTTCTACAGTAACAGGCTTCTTTTCACCTTCATAGCTGAATGGCTCGCCAATGTATGTGTATCCTGACAGGTCCTCTGCTTCTGCCATAAGTTCACGTCTGGTAGAGTCAAGTGGGTGAATACCGCTGTCTTTGATAAAACGAAGCAGCTGTTTGAATACAATCGTCAGGGGAAGAACCTGTGGCGGAATCTTTACTTTGTTTTCTTTTAATGAGACAAGTCTTCTGTCCACCAGTTCAATACTGTCCAGAAGATGTCCGTAAAATTCAGAGTTCATGCTGGTATAAAAAGATGCAATGGCCATGTCTTTTGCTTCCGCTGCGGTTTCATCGATGGTTTCATTTAATTCATCCAGCATGGCCTGTACCAGTTCCAGGGAATTCCTGCAGTTATCGTATTTGAACTGAAGCTGCTCGTATTTATCTCCGGAAGCCATCCCTTCCGCTTTGGCTGATTCAGAAAGCACATGCTCTGTTTCCTGAAGGACATCTTTGGCAGATTT
>NZ_JAJBNQ010000055.1:0-4462 GCF_020538025.1 Blautia sp. MSK17_66 | reverse complement strand
GCTTCCGCCTACTCCATTCTCCCCAGCATAGCTGGGGGATTAGGCTTTTCATTTAGCTTGTTTCTTGACTACTCATGAAAAATATTTTTACTTTCGCCCCACCTGTATTTTCAGAATTTGAAAGTTTAATCCCTCCGCCATATTTTTCAGCCACAGTTTTTGCAAAAAATAGTCCCATCCCATAATGGGCTTCGCCATTTCTACTTATGTCATCCATAAAAAACTGCTCTGTGCCATGCAATAATGCTTCTTTTGTAAATCCTGATCCACTATCTTCCACAATGAATGTCAGCTGACCATCCTGCTCCTTTGCACCAATATAGATGATTTCCTTTTCTTTCGTATGCTCCACTGCATTCTGAATCACATTCATTACAGCCCGAAACATTGGATCATAAGCAATCGTTACCTTTTTATCACTTTGCTGTGCCTTCCAGTTTATTTTCTGATGGCAGATTTCTGCCAGCCCGAGTGCCTGTTCCTTTATATCTGCGAAAAAATCTTCTAACCTCACCGTTGTATAGGTAACATCACTGCAATTCCATGATTTTGTGACATCTATCAACTGTTTTACATAACTTTGTATCTGTGTTGTGCCGTTCAAAACATAAGTGATATTATTCTTCTGTTCTGTGGTCAGTTCAGTCTCTGAAAGTAGTTCTGCATTTCCCCGTACAATCGTAAGAGGTGTTTTAATATCATGCGCCAAAGCAGACATCTGTTGTTTCTTTTCCTGCTCTGTTTTCCACTGCTTTTCTAAAGATTCTCGCAATGCATCTCGCATATCATCGATTGCCGATAAACAGTCATCAAACTCTTTGATACCGGAACAGGATGTCTCATATTCCAGATTTTGATCCTTTATTTGTCTGATTGCGTCTAATACAGGCTGCATCTGCTTTTTGATTCTTTTTCCAAAACGTATGGACGGAATGATGATAATCGCTACCGCTCCAATCACTGACATAATACTCATCACATTCTGTGGTCCTATAAAATGCTCCCTCAAAAAAGCTGAATGATATTGAGGTGTCAGGCGATATTGCAATACAACATATTCATTTTCCCTTACAATTACTTTATAAAAATATTTCCCGGATGCGTTTCCGTACTTTGCAACATTCCATGCTATCTGTTCGTATTGTTCTGACAGATCTCCACCTATTTTCTCTCCATTCTCTGAAAAGATTACATAATCACAAAGTGCAGGAATCATCTCAGCAGTTACTTTATCCGCACGTAAAATCGTATCATATGCTTCATTAATCTTTTTCTCTGCATAATTCGCCGGATAGATACAGCCCACACTAATCAAAAGGTACAGCAGCAGCCAAGCAACAATCACCAAACCTACTAATGATCCAAGCATGACCAGTACATATCTCATAAAAATCCAGCTGAGTGCATTGCTTCTCTTTACTCTTCCCATTTATATCCAATCCCCCAGACTGTTTTTATCGGTGTATAATCATAATCCGCAAATTTTGCTCTTATATTTTTGATATGCGTGATAATGGTACTGTCATTACTCTCACTGTCAAAACCAAAGACCTCTTCTAAAATCTGTTCTTTCGAGAAAACCTGTCCCCTGTTTTTAGCCAGGAATTCACAAATTTCGTACTCCGCTTTCGTAAGAGGAAGTTCCTTATCATCAACCAATAGTTTCTTTTGAGATATTTGAATACAGACCCTCCCCAAAACCATCCGGACAGAATGTTCCCTGTGCTCTCTTCTAAGATGTGCATGAATCCTTGCCCGAAGTTCCATCACTCCAAATGGCTTTGAAATATAATCATCTGCTCCCAACGAAAGTCCGTTCACCAGACTTTTTTCCTCCGTTTTTGCGGTAAGAAACAAAATCGGACAATCCACAAGTGCCCTGATTCTTTTGCATAATTCAAAGCCGTCCATTCCAGGCATCATAATGTCAAGTAAAATCAGGTCATAACGATGTAATTCTTCCATATTAAGTTTCAGCGGATTACTTACTTTGGTAACCAGATGTCCATCCTTATTCAAAATGCTTTCTATCATTTCCAGAATTGCCGGTTCATCATCAACTGCCAGTATTTTTGCCATAGTTTCCCTCGATTCTATTCCGATATTCTGTTTCCTTCCCAGTGGTTTACCCACCAAAAATAGTATACCATACTAATCCCTGTAAATATTAAGCAACCTGGTATGAATGACAACCATTCACCTACACTAGTTTCTCCCAATACAGATTGCAGATAAGTATATGGTACTCTACCCGTCCAGCAGACAAATACATATTTCCACACATAATCTCCAAGTCCGGTAAGCATCAATGCACTAATTAGTCCTGATATAATCCCTGCTCCAATGGATACCCCTTTTCCAAACTGAAAAGCCAGAATCAGCTGCCACAGATAAAGTGGAACACTGCTTCCCCACAGCAGCAATGCTGCAAATATACATCCTTTCATAATTTCGATATCGCTTGATGCGATTCTTCCAAATCCAATTCCGAATATGATTGCTGTCAATAGGATAGAGCACAGACACAAAACCAGTAGCATCAACAGTTTCGATAAAAATGCTGCAGGTTTATCCGGTAAAGACAACAGATTTTGAAAATCACCTGCATTTTGTTCCTGTTCCATCACACTTGCTGTAAAAATTCCAATAAGTACCGGAAGTCCTGCTCCTATTGCCTGATAAAATGCAATCACTTTCATATTTTCATTCCATGGTGAAAAAAAGTAATATATTAAAAATATAACGCTGGTTATAATCGGAATCAGTAAGTGTGCCAGAATCACAGATGTTCCTTTCATCTTTCGCAAGTCTGCATTAAGAGATCTTCCAATCATCTTATTTCACCTCTCTTCTCTCAAACCATTTCAAAAACAGAACCGTTACAAAAACAAACCAGATGATTGAGAGACACATTCCCGGAACAATGACTCCCGTATCCAAAAGAGGATTCCCTGCTTCTGCGGCAAGTCCATTTGGTAAAACATGAAGCAACGGGCACATCATTCGCATAGGGATTGCAGAAACAAGTACATACCAGATTCTGGTTTGTGATATTACCACACCGCTGACGGTAATAAACAGGCAGACGAACAGGTTTACAATCATTCCAAATCGTTCACTTAAAAATAAAGCTACCGGAATCTCCCATAACTCAGAAACCGTCAGAAACAATACTGCAATCAACGCTCCTCCAACTGGAACATGTGTCGTTAGAAGAAAGCCTCCAAGCGTTGCTCCTGCAAACACAATCACATTAGAAAACAAAATCATGTACCCAATATAAATAATTTTCCCCAGCAACAATTTTCTTCTGTCTGTGGGAATAGTCGTTAAATGATAGTATTTTATCTTTTTCTCCTGCGCCACAGAAAGATAACAAAATAGAGCAATCATCCCCGGCAGCAAAAGTGTATACCACCAGTTCCAAACACTTTCTGCATAAGCATTTGTCATCCCAAGAGTAAATATAAATGTCATGACAAATGTAAGAAGAGGAAATCCCCAGATAAACTTTTTTCGCATGGTTCTTTTGGCTTTTTGATGTTCTGCTTTTATAATATTAACCATGGATTTCACCTGCTTTCTGGTTTTTTCTTACCACATTCATAAACAAATCTTCAAGATTATCTCCCTGCTTTAATGCTCCTTCGTATCCTAAGATTCCACCTGAAATAATCCCGACTTTATCTGCAAGTAACTGTACCTCTGAGAGAATATGACTGGAGAGAATTACAGTGATTCCCTGTTCCGGAAAAGACCGGATCAGCTCTCGTAATTCCTCGATGCCTATTGGATCTAATCCATTCGTAGGTTCATCCAATATCAAAAGTTCCGGTTCTCCAAGCAATGCCATTGCAATGCCTAGTCTTTGCTTCATCCCCAAAGAAAACTGTCCTGCTTTCTTCTTTCCGGTGTTTGTAAGTGATACAATCTGCAAGACCTCATCAATTCTGTTTTCATCTGTACCAAGCAATAATTGTCTTATCTTCAAATTCTCTCTGGCGGAAAGATTTTCATAAATAGGCGGATTTTCAATTAACGCTCCTATTTTTGATAAATCTTTCCTATCCAAAAGTTTTCCATCAAAGTAAATCTTTCCTGCAGTTGGTTTCATCATACCAGTCAACATTTTCAATGTGGTAGATTTTCCCGCACCATTCGGTCCAAGCAGTCCATAAATCTGTTTCTTTTCTATATTAAGTGAAACATTATTTACCGCTTTCTGCTTTCTAAAATATTTACACAAATTTTGTGTCTGCAACATCATTTCCATCTTTACTATCCTTCCTTCCATATTTCATTTCTTACTGAAATATAACCTAACAGAAAAAAATAAAGATTTGATGAAGATTGGTGAACTACTCGGCAACAAGTTACCAGAGCATCTGAAGTCTGGCGGGATACCGTCTTTTTTCAGGGTGCGTCCATGACACCAATACTGCTTGCCTTTCGGCTATACAGC
>NZ_JAJBNQ010000054.1:0-4514 GCF_020538025.1 Blautia sp. MSK17_66 | reverse complement strand
CACCAACCCCAACACCGGGAGCAACAGATCCGGAAGGACCGACAGCAACACCAACTCCAACACCGGGAGCGACAGATCCGGAAGGACCGACAGCAACACCAACTCCAACACCAGGTGCAGAAGAGACAGTAACTCCAACACCGACAGTTGCTCCAGATGCAACAGAAACACCAGATCCGACAGAAGATCCGGATGCAACAGCAACACCAACACCGACAGCAACAGGTACAACAACAGGAAGCAATGGTGGAGACGGAACTTCTACAAATGGAACATCTTCCAACGGAACTACAACTTCTGATTCTCAGAAATCAAATCAGGTAAAAACAGCAGATAACACAAAAGTTGCAGGATCAGCTTTCATGTTCGCATTTGCACTGCTTGACGTAGTTCTTGCATTCTTTGCACTTCATCTGAAACACCGCAGAGATAAATAAATAATTAATTAATCAATATGTGCCTGTGCATTCCCTGCCGCATTGCTGGAAACAGTTGTGCGGCAGGACTTTTTTTGTCTGCTTCTTCAAAATAAGCAAAAACTAATGCCCGGAAACTTTACAGGAAAAATACCTTATGCTAAAATGACATTACTTTAACAAGATATAACAAGGATTCTCCCACCTCTATAGGTGGTGAGATGAATTGTAAACAAGAAAATGAACGGCAGTGGCGGGCGGAGAGAAATCGGTATCCCCCACTGACATGAGGCAAATCACAGTCAGCATGTTGCTGACATGTCAGACTCTGTGAAATTACCGACTGTGAGTTGAAACAAGAAAGAGGGATAATTATGAGTGCAAGGTCACATTCAAAATGGAACCATACTTTAACCTGGATGTTATCGGCAGCTCTTATTGTACAGGGCGGTGCTGTTGTATCTGCCAGTGATTTTGGCAGTGAAGTGTCTGCTGAGAGGACAGAGGAAGCACCACAGACCGTTGAAATGGAAGAGGAAGCAGGCAGTGAACCGGAATTTGCGGATGATGCTTCTGATAGCATCGGGGAAACAACAGATGAGGGAAACAGCGAAGCGAATGTTGAACCCGGAGAAGGTGATGAGGCAGCTGAGGCAGAGGATGTTTTTGCGGATGCGGCAGATTTTACATCAGAGATTCAGATGGAAGAGGAGGACACTCAATCAGATGGTCTTTATCTGGGTGATGCGATCGAGGATGATTCCGTCGGACAGATTATAGATGGAAATGTTGTGTTTAATGGTATTTCAGAGGATGCGAGTCTTTTTGTACCGGTATATGGAGAGAAAAACGGCAGTAAGATCGCCGTTCGCGATATGACATGGGAATCCAGTGATGAGTCAGTGGTAAGTATCTTTGATACAGATTCTGAGGAACAGCTGCAGCTTAGAAGCCACAAGACCGGTGGTGCTGTTGTGACAGGAACTTATCAGCCAACCGATGAGAATGGAGCTGCAGATGGTGAAGCAATGACTGTCAGCTTCCGCGTTTTTGTCAGGGGAATTGTTCTTGATGCAGGAGCGGACAGCGTTCAGATATCTTTAAATGAAGATATTTCTTCACAGACGATAGGATATAAGCTGATTGACGGTATAGGTGAGACAGGGGAAGCTGCTGAGCCGCAGGAGGTTACATGGAGTGTTGAGGATCCTCAGATCGCAGAGGTCAACGAGAATGGAAATCTGACCGCGAAGGCACCTGGTGAGACAACAGTGACTCTTACCTGGGGAGAGTTTACAGCCGACAGTAAGGTCAGCGTCACAGGTAAGGGTATCAGGCTGACACCTGCGAGCCAGAGCATACAGCAGACTGGTGCAACCATGATCTTTGCAGAGGCATGGGAGGATACAGTAAAGGTCGATAATCCGACTCTTACATGGTCAAGTTCTGATCCGTCAGTTGCAACTGTTGATGACAGGGGAATTGTCAGTGGTATCGGAACAGGTAAGACGGATATCGTGGCAACCTGGGATGGTGTTTCGTCCGAACCACTTCAGATCACAGTGACCGAAGCAACGGATGTTTCTGTGACTACACGCTGGGAGGATGGTGATACATTGGCATGCCGCCCGGCGCAGGTGACTCTTCAGCTTATGGCAAATGGACTGGAATATGACAGCATTGCACTTGGTACAGATACAGAGTGGAGACATGTATGGGTTCTTCTGGATGTCCGTGACAGCAGTGGAATGCCGATTACCTATGATGTTTCAGCAGAAGCACCGAGTGGTTACACCGCAGAGGTGCAGGGAAATGCTTCAGAAGGATTCACAGTAGTATATCGTCGAGCTTAAAGTGTTTCAAAAATCAGGAAAGTTTGTCCACAAATAGTGCCACATATTGCAATAAATCAAATATTATGTATAATTTAAACATAGCGAATCGGCGAGTATGAAAGAGAAAAAACCGTATATTCAGGAGTTGTCCTGAGTATACGGTTTTTGTTTTTTGTCAGAAAATTATTTCGTAATGCTTCCTGATCCGTCTGCCTTGTTTTATTCAAGGCTTCCGTTTTCAAGCCTGCAGATAATGTCCTGCACGTAGGCGGCTGCTTCCTCAGTAGTATAAAAACAGCTTTCCTGCATATTCTGGAGATAATCAAGGAAGGTTTCGAGAAGTCCATATTCCTGAATCGTAAAGAGCATAACTTCACCGTTGAATTTCTGAAAGATCAGAGTTCCGATATTTCCACGGATACAAAGATGCAGATTGGAAGGAATGTGGTTCAGGGGTTTCTGCAGAATGCGGTAAGAACCATCACGGCAGCTGGCCTCAACTCCCCGCAGCATCTGGATTCGCTGTTCTGGTGTAAACCTGTGATAAAAAATTTCCGGGATCTCAGCGGTTCGTCCTGAAGCAGCAAACTGTATAAGGCCATCAGCTGTAAAATAAACAAATGTCTGACTGTCAGTGAGTCTTCTCATATTGCCTGCGAAAGCGGCTGTCGCGTTACGGAAAATTTCTTCACTGTGAGGAAGTTCATAATTAAAAGATTCTCTCAGGATGCTTTCACTGATAAAAGGTGTGACGCAGACTTCCGGCTGCAGTGCAAAGGTGGGAGCAGTTTCATCTGCTTCAAATACTGTGCGGAACACATTTGAGAAATTATCCGGTGAAAAGGTGGTTGCCAGGAATAACTGAGAACACTGTTCAAGGTAAGTATCATATATTTCCTGAAGCATATGTATGACAGCAGTATTGCTGTAAAAAATCCCGGACTGTCCGTCTGCAGTGTACAGGAGTGCAGAATCAGATGTGAGGATCATGCATGGGAAAATATTCATATTATGATAATGCGAGTGAATATTATCATAATAATACCAGAGTGTATAGTTCAGACCAGACATATAAATCGGGAAAATTTCATAGAGATATTTCAGATTTATAAGTTCATGATGTTCGGTAAAAGCATCCTGACTGTTTAGACAGAGGATGTGCTGAACTTCCAGTGCATCGCCTGAAGCCAGTGTGGAAAGCAGGTGAAAGACAAACTCATGCTCTGGCTGAAGGAGCAGTGAAATTTTGCCGGAAGACCGGGAAGCCTCTGTCAGAAACATTTTGTGGATAAAGTAGTTGACCTGCTGCATGGAAGTCAGAGCAATACAGTCAGAGTCCGGATTGTGCTGGACGATTTTGGAAGAAAAAATAAATTCATCCGGAGATACGGAGAAATGACTTGGAAAATGGCAGATGAAATTTTCTACGCTTTTGCGTTTGTAGTAAATTTCCGGCCCGATCCTGGTCACATTCCATGCCTCCTCAAGATGTTGGGCCTCTGTCGGGGTCAGATGCATGAACAGGATCATTTTTTTCAAAATATCTCTGGGAGGCGGGTTGCGCTTGCCACTGATCAGCTTATACATGGTAGAACGATCCAGCCCACAGTATTTGGCCATGGGAAAGACCTTGATGTTTTTTGTGTTGATATATTCGGTAAGAACATCCGAAAATGTGGACATGTTAAAAACTCCTTCCGGGATAATTTAATTCAAATAAGCCAGAGAGGAGATTTTATTCATCCCATCCCTCATAAAAGCGGATATTGACAGAAATATTTCTGACAATGTCACCCTCCTTAAGATCCAGATCATCTTCATCAGAAACCGGTGGAAGCTGGCAGTCATCCTCGTCAAGTTCCAGTGAGATCCAGTTGTAGGCAGCAGCGTTTGCCTCTTCAATTGCCTCATCCAGAGTGTCTCCTTCTCCGAAACAATCTTCCAGATCCGGGAAAAATCCCTTATAAGTACCTTTGTCAGTTTTGCGGAATACCGCAGGATAAATAAATTTCATAATTTAACTCTCCTTTTAGGTCGTTACAGATTATAGTGTTAAGGTTGCTGCGAACAGCAACGCATATTATACCAATGTTAATAGTATACCATATCAGGTGGAAAATGCATGGGAAATTTTGTATAATGGTGGAAAATCAAAATGTGTTTACTAAAAAGTACAAAGGGGGATGATATAAGCAACTAATATATTGAAAAAAGATGTTAAATGTGTTTAAATATACTTATGGAGGTATATTATGAACACATC
>NZ_JAJBNQ010000053.1:2500-4573 GCF_020538025.1 Blautia sp. MSK17_66 | reverse complement strand
TAATAACTTTTCGAATCGCATGGCCTTGTGCTGGCGATGGTTCATTCAAATTTCTGCCCTATCAACTTTCGATGGTAGGATAGTGGCCTACCATGGTTTCAACGGGTAACGGGGAATAAGGGTTCGATTCCGGAGAGGGAGCCTGAGAAACGGCTACCACATCCAAGGAAGGCAGCAGGCGCGCAAATTACCCAATCCTAATTCAGGGAGGTAGTGACAATAAATAACGATACAGGGCCCATTCGGGTCTTGTAATTGGAATGAGTACAATGTAAATACCTTAACGAGGAACAATTGGAGGGCAAGTCTGGTGCCAGCAGCCGCGGTAATTCCAGCTCCAATAGCGTATATTAAAGTTGTTGCAGTTAAAAAGCTCGTAGTTGAACTTTGGGCCCGGTTGGCCGGTCCGATTTTTTCGTGTACTGGATTTCCAACGGGGCCTTTCCTTCTGGCTAACCTTGAGTCCTTGTGGCTCTTGGCGAACCGGGACTTTTACTTTGAAAAAATTAGAGTGTTCAAAGCAGGCGTATTGCTCGAATATATTAGCATGGAATAATAGAATAGGACGTTTGGTTCTATTTTGTTGGTTTCTAGGACCATCGTAATGATTAATAGGGACGGTCGGGGGCATCAGTATTCAATTGTCAGAGGTGAAATTCTTGGATTTATTGAAGACTAACTACTGCGAAAGCATTTGCCAAGGACGTTTTCATTAATCAAGAACGAAAGTTAGGGGATCGAAGATGATCAGATACCGTCGTAGTCTTAACCATAAACTATGCCGACTAGGGATCGGGTGGTGTTTTTTTAATGACCCACTCGGCACCTTACGAGAAATCAAAGTCTTTGGGTTCTGGGGGGAGTATGGTCGCAAGGCTGAAACTTAAAGGAATTGACGGAAGGGCACCACCAGGAGTGGAGCCTGCGGCTTAATTTGACTCAACACGGGGAAACTCACCAGGTCCAGACACAATAAGGATTGACAGATTGAGAGCTCTTTCTTGATTTTGTGGGTGGTGGTGCATGGCCGTTCTTAGTTGGTGGAGTGATTTGTCTGCTTAATTGCGATAACGAACGAGACCTTAACCTACTAAATAGTGGTGCTAGCATTTGCTGGTTATCCACTTCTTAGAGGGACTATCGGTTTCAAGCCGATGGAAGTTTGAGGCAATAACAGGTCTGTGATGCCCTTAGACGTTCTGGGCCGCACGCGCGCTACACTGACGGAGCCAGCGAGTCTAACCTTGGCCGAGAGGTCTTGGTAATCTTGTGAAACTCCGTCGTGCTGGGGATAGAGCATTGTAATTATTGCTCTTCAACGAGGAATTCCTAGTAAGCGCAAGTCATCAGCTTGCGTTGATTACGTCCCTGCCCTTTGTACACACCGCCCGTCGCTAGTACCGATTGAATGGCTTAGTGAGGCCTCAGGATCTGCTTAGAGAAGGGGGCAACTCCATCTCAGAGCGGAGAATTTGGACAAACTTGGTCATTTAGAGGAACTAAAAGTCGTAACAAGGTTTCCGTAGGTGAACCTGCGGAAGGATCATTAAAGAAATTTAATAATTTTGAAAATGGATTTTTTTTTTTTTGTTTTGGCAAGAGCATGAGAGCTTTTACTGGGCAAGAAGACAAGAGATGGAGAGTCCAGCCGGGCCTGCGCTTAAGTGCGCGGTCTTGCTAGGCTTGTAAGTTTCTTTCTTGCTATTCCAAACGGTGAGAGATTTCTGTGCTTTTGTTATAGGACAATTAAAACCGTTTCAATACAACACACTGTGGAGTTTTCATATCTTTGCAACTTTTTCTTTGGGCATTCGAGCAATCGGGGCCCAGAGGTTAACAAACACAAACAATTTTATCTATTCATTAAATTTTTGTCAAAAACAAGAATTTTCGTAACTGGAAATTTTAAAATATTAAAAACTTTCAACAACGGATCTCTTGGTTCTCGCATCGATGAAGAACGCAGCGAAATGCGATACGTAATGTGAATTGCAGAATTCCGTGAATCATCGAATCTTTGAACGCACATTGCGCCCCTTGGTATTCCAGGGGGCATGCCTGTTTGAGCGTCAT
>NZ_JAJBNQ010000052.1:0-6046 GCF_020538025.1 Blautia sp. MSK17_66 | reverse complement strand
AAACCATGTGAATGGTGCTGTTTGGGCATTTGATTATGATAAGATGTTCTGTGTATTGATGGAAAATGAAATTTGTCGAAAGGTGTGTGAAAAGAATAAATATAACAGTTGGATGAATCTGATGGGACAGTATTGTGTTTCAAGGACTTAAAGACGAAGAAAGTTGTTGGAGAGAAATAATTTCCAGCAACTCTGTCTTTAATGAATAGAGTTCATTTTTTTATTCAACTATTCCCATGATATATACAATATGTAAATGTGCAATTCAAATATCAGTTTATGCTAAGTGCAAAAATAATAATAATTACTATTATTGACAAAAGAATAATTATCATGTATAATACAGATATACAAGAAACAAAGTGTTAGAAAAATTGCTAGGAACTTGGTAACAAAAATAAATCGACATTGAAAATGGAAAATGACTATGAAAAAATATGAATGTGAACCATGTGGATATATTTATGATCCGGCAGTAGGAGATCCAGACGCCGGTATCGCTCCAGAAACTGCATTTGAGGATATTCCAGATGACTGGACATGCCCAATCTGCGGATTAGGAAAAGATGTTTTCGTTCCTGTAGAAGACTAAGCAGAAAATGCAGGTACGAAACTGCCAGACATTAAAAGAGCCTAAGAGAACATATAAAAGAAATGGAGGTCAAATTATGACTTACGATTTAAACATTACCTTTGATGACAATTTAGTAACAGGAAATAAAACAATCGATACACAGCACAAAGAATTGATTGACCGTATCCAGAACTTTGTAACTGCCTGTCAAAATGGCGACAGCAAAGTAAAAGCAATCAAAATGCTGGATTATCTGGATGAATATACTGACTTTCATTTCAAAGAAGAGGAAAAGCTTCAGGAAAAATCCGGTTATCCAGAGCGTGAAAAACATTATGAAAAACATGAAGAGTTTAAAAAGACAATTCAAGAACTGTATGAATACCTTCAGGAGTATGAAGGACCAACAGATCGGTTCAGTGAACTTGTACAGAAAAATGTAATCGACTGGCTGTTTGGACACATTAAAACATACGACCGCTCTGTGGCAAAATTTATCTTTATGAAACAAAATCCAGACCGATGCTAAAATAAACCAGGGAACGAGTTCACTCAGAATGTAGACAACGTGATGAAGTAAATTAGGGGCTGTCACAATGCAGCCCCTTTCCTGTTATAGCGATATTCTAGGTAATATATTGCGCTGGCATGACATATTATTTTACTACTACTATATGGGAAGAGCAAGCAGCTCTTCTTTTTTTTGTCCTTTTTATCCAATTTTAAGTTGTAAAGTCTCTTTTCATTCGACAAAATTCTCCACAGACAGAGGATATGCGACGAGCATTGATATGAACATCTATTTATGGAAAGAGGATATTGAAGACGGGGAATCGGTAATGACAGCCGAATATAGACCTGTAGAATACGGAAAGGACTATGATGTTGTCAATAATCCTGATAAATTTCAACTATATATAGATGGAAAAGAGATTAAATAGTAATCTCCTGAAAGCAAGCTTTTTGTCAATTATTTCAAAGAAAAATTAAAGGATAACAATACATAGTTTTGACAATGATATTTTGAAAAAATTTATAGGAATGCTCTATTATCAAATTGACATAGGAATATGGTAGCGTATAATTAGAATTGAATACACTGAAAAAATGGAGGAATTACATGAAAGCACATAAATATTGGTCAGTAGGAGCATTGATCACAATGCTTGGGACTTTTTACACTGGATATAAAAAGCAAAAATCAAGTCACAAATACTTTGCTTTAAGTTCTATGTTATGTATGGTAATGGCGATATATACAGGTCATAAAATGATTACCGGGAATAGGAAGAAAAAGGCGAATAAAGAGAAAGATACAGAAAGGGAGGGATAAATAATGTTGGAAGTAGGGGTTAAGGCACCGGATTTTGAGTTGCCAGATCAAAATGGGAAAATACATAGATTATCGGATTATACAGGAAAAAAAGTGATTTTATATTTCTATCCCAAGGATAATACAGCGGGATGCACGAAACAGGCATGTGGGTTTTCTGAGCGATACCCTCAGTTTACCGAAAAAGGAGCAGTTATTCTTGGAGTCAGTAAGGATTCTGTATCCTCTCATAAGAGATTTGAGGAAAAATATGGATTGACATTTACACTTTTAGCAGATCCAGAGCGGAAAGTTATTGAAGCATATGATGTATGGAAAGAAAAGAAAAATTATGGCAAAGTCTCTATGGGAGTAGTAAGAACCACATATCTTATTGATGAACAGGGGATTATTATAAAGGCAAATGATAAAGTCAAGGCTGCAGATGATCCTGAAAATATGCTCAAGGAATTAGATTAATGAAGATAATATTATCCCCTGCTAAAAAGATGATTACAGATACTGACAGCATAGCGCCGGATGGATTGCCTGAATTTATTGAAAAGACGACAGAGATACAAAGTTGGTTGAAAAGTAAGTCAAAAGAAGAACTGAAGACTATCTGGAAATGTAATGACAAAATTACAGAACAGAACTTCAATAGATTGGAAAACATGGATCTTTATCATTTACTTACCCCAGCTGTCTTATCATATGAAGGAATTGCTTTTCAATATATGGCTCCATCCGTGTTTGAGGACAGTCAATTCGAGTATGTACAAAATCATTTGAGAATAATATCTGCATTTTATGGTGTGCTAAAACCAAGGGATGGTGTGACACCTTATCGTTTGGAAATGCAGGCGAAGGTTGGAATAGGAGAAACAAAAAATCTGTATGAGTACTGGGGAGATTTATTATACCGCTCAGTGATTGATAACAGCAGGATTATAATCAATCTGGCATCGAAAGAATACTCTAAGTGCATAGAAAAATATCTGACACGACAGGATAGATACATTACGATTACATTTTGTGAGTTATCAGGAGATAAACTGGTGACAAAAGGTACATATGCTAAGATGGCCCGTGGTGAAATGGTTAGGTTCATGGCTGAAAACAGAATTGAAAATCCTGAGGATATTAAGAAATTTGATAGACTAGGCTATTCATTCCGCTCTGATTTATCATCAGATGCAGAATATGTTTTTGAACGGAAAAAATGATGATTGAATGATTATTTTAAATAAAAGGTAATCAGTAATATTGATTATTATAATAATAGTAATTATTACTATTATCTATTGACAATAAACAGATTGAGATGCACCACGAAGAGAGATATCGTGCACTTCTTAAGAATATTGAAACTGCACAGGTGTTTGAAAAGAGTGAAGTTAAGGTATGGGAATGCCGTAACTGTGGACATGTTGTGGTAGGAACAAAGGCACCTGAGATATGTCCAGTATGTAACCATCCACAGAGTTATTTCGAAATACGTGAAGAGAACTATTAAAGAGAAGGAGATTATTACAAAGAAGAAAGTGATTATTAAAAAAAGCAGTAATGATAGGCTGTGGCTTTGTTGGTTCTGCATCGGTTGGTAAAGAAGCATTAAAGTTTAAGAATCGACGGATGCTTTGAAGAAAGTTATAGAAACAATTGGATTTTAAATTTTAAACATAGGAAGATAAAAAAGATGGAAGTAAAATATTATGTATGCAATCATTGTGGAAACATTATTGAAATGTTAAAGGATCAAGGCGTACCAGTAATGTGTTGCGGAGAGGCTATGCATGAGTTAAAAGCTGGAGTGACAGATGCTGCTGTTGAGAAGCATGTACCTGTATATACAGTGGACAAACAGCATGTACATGTTGTGGTCGGTGAAATAAAACATCCAATGCTTGATAATCATTTCATTGAATGGATTACACTAAATACAAATCAGGGTATTTATAGAAAACAGCTAATTCCAGGACAGGAACCTATTGCGGATTTCTGCCTCTGTGATGGAGAATATGTAGAAGAAGTATACGCATACTGCAATCTTCATGGACTCTGGAAATGCTAAAAACACTTGACTTTCGTGCTAAGATTACAAAATAATTCAGATACAACAGTAATATATGCTGTGTATTAATATATTTATAAGGAGGAATAAACTAATGAAATATGTATGTGACGTTTGCGGATGGGAATATGATGAAGAGGAAGGTTATCCTGAAGGTGGTATTGCACCAGGAACAAAGTGGGAGGATGTTCCAGAAGATTTTGAATGCCCATTATGTAATGTTGGAAAAGATCAGTTTTCAGAAGTTGAATAGAAGCCTAATCTTGTGTTAAATACAGATGGATAAACCAAAACCCTGGTGCGTGAGCAACAGGGTTTTTTATTGCGATATTTTGTGATGATATCACAGAAAATAATCTACCTTTTGCTTATAATGTAGTTAGAAACTAAGTAAGGAGGTAGTCTAAATGAGATTAAAAGATAAAGTTGCAATCATTACGGGTGGAAGCCGTGGTATAGGATTTGCTACAGCTGATAAATTCTTGAAGGAAGGTGCTTCAGTTGTGTTGGCAGCAAGTTCACAGGAATCGGCAGATGTTGCTGTAGATAAATTAAAAGAAAAATATCCCAATGCAATAGTTGCTGGAATTAGTCCAAATCTGGCAAGCATGGAGTCTGTCAGAAAGGCTTTTAAAGAGGCAACTGAAAAATATGGATGTGTCGACATACTGGTAAATAATGCAGGGATTTCAGAAAACACCTCATTTATGGATTATACAGAGGAGACTTTTGATAAAGTCATGGATCTAAATGTAAAAGGAGTATTTAATACTACTCGTGTAGCAGCAGAATGTATGGTGGCAAGAGGCAAGGGGGTCATTCTCTCAACTTCTTCCATGGTGAGTATTTCGGGACAGCCAAGTGGGTTTGCTTATCCGGCATCGAAGTTTGCAGTAAACGGATTGACTGTATCATTAGCAAGAGAACTAGGACCTAAAGGTATTCGTGTTAATGCTGTTGCACCTGGAATTACAGAAACTGATATGATGAAGGCCGTGCCAAAGGAAGTTATCGAACCTATGATTGAAAGAATTCCATTGCGTCGTCTTGGACAGCCAGAAGATATTGCCAACGCGTTTGTGTTTCTTGCTTCAGATGAGGCGAGTTACATTACAGGTGTTATATTAAGTGTAGATGGTATGGCAAGAAGTTAAGTTAATGAGGTATGGTGATGTAATCACGGAAAATAAATGAAATTAAGACTATAATAAATCTACAAAAAGAGAAAGATAAGGAGGACTGTAAAATGTCTGCTATTAATATCAATAAAAATAATTTTCAGAACGAAGTACTGAATTCCGATAAACCCGTTCTTTTAGATTTTTGGGCATCTTGGTGTGCGCCTTGCCGTATGGTAGTACCTATTGTAGAGGAGATTGCAAGTGAGCGTAGAGATATTAAAGTTGGAAAGATTAATGTAGATGAAGAGCCTGAACTGGCAAATAAGTTCAGTATTATGAGCATTCCAACTTTAGTGGTTATGAAGAATGGGAAGATTGTACAGCAGGTTTCAGGGGCGAGACCTAAGAATGCGATTTTAGAAATGCTTTAGGGGGGGTGTGCTAATGGGATTTTTTGATCTCTTTAAACAGTCGAATATTAATCAAGGCATAGAAGAATATAAAAGGACTGATGATGCAGTTCTGCTGGATGTACGTACACCGCAGGAATATCAGGAAGGACATATACCAGAAAGTAAAAATGTGCCGTTGCAGCAACTTGACAATATTGCTTCTGTAGCGAAGAATAAGGATATCCCACTGTTTGTATACTGTTATTCCGGTTCACGAAGCCGCCAGGCAACTGGGATACTGCAACGAATGGGATATTCTAAAGTAAATAATATCGGTGGCATTGTAGCTTACTCAGGAAAGGTGGAAAAATAAGATGAAGGTAATAATTGTAGGAGGTGTAGCCGGAGGAGCTACAGCCGCAGCAAGAATACGCAGACTGAATGAACATGCTGAAATTACTGTGTTTGAAAGATCCGGATACATATCCTATGCAAATTGTGGACTTCCATATTATATTGGAGACGTGATCACAGACCCGGAAGAACTTACACTACAGACACCAGAGAGTTTTT
>NZ_JAJBNQ010000051.1:0-6340 GCF_020538025.1 Blautia sp. MSK17_66 | reverse complement strand
GATTCTTTTCTTTACGACATTGCTTTAAAAAAGCTCCAATCTTTTTTGTATCCATATCTCTACCTCTCTTCCACTTACAGCTTACCAATATGCACCAAAATTACCACGACATAAAACGAGAATCCGTTAATTTTCAACCGGACATCTTATGTCTGGAATAAATAAACGGTATTTTCATACCGAAAACAAATACCTATAATCATTCCAACATTCAAACAAGAAGTATCCCTCGCCCAATGCGCTCGGTCATATGTGAGAATGTCACAATTTTTCTAAACTCAATATTGTAAGACTGCTGGCATTGCTATTTCTTTTCATTCAATAATTCTTTTACTCTTTTAACCGGAAATCTATCTTCAATATCAACTACTTCAAACAGATTTAATGGCAATACCTTTTCACCAATCAGGAAAAGGTATTCATTAACAGCTCTACGATCAATCATAATCTTTCCATGTCCTGCCCAATGACGATTGCTCTCTTCCTTTTTCAGTCCAGAAATCCAATATTTATTACCATTCTCAATATCTATATAATTTGCATAGTTACCGATATTCTTCTGAAAGGCATGGTCATTAAAATAGATTGTTTTCTTACTTTTTGAAGTTTTGACATATCCAATCCATGCCGGACCATCATCAGAATATCCCGTTTTTAATTCAATGTACATCAAATTGTTAATCATTCTTATTCTCTCCTGATTCCAAATTTTGCAACATCTCAACTAACTGGAAGTTATTACTTTCTGCATAGCGTGTTTCCCAAAATGATAATTACCACGACATCAATCAAAATAATCCCCAATGCAATATATACAAAAAATGCAGGCAAAATATTTTCAAGCAAGCCCATAATTAATGCAAGAATTGCTATAATAGACATTCCAATTCCCATTGTTCTGCATAACTTCTTTTCATCATATTTTTCCTTTTCTTCTTTTGTAGCTGTATTATATCCAGAAATAAACCAGCTCCCGTGTCCAGAAAGTAAAGTTATAGAAAGTACAGCAAATATTGCAAAGACAATCCACACTATCCAATCAGAACCTGTTGCTAAATCTGCTAATTTCATCTATATGCTCCTTGAATTCCAATTTTCTAAACTCTCAATTCCATCTTCTTGCCATTCAAACAAGAAGTATCTCTCGCCCAATGCGCTCGGTCAATTCCGATTTGAGTTAAAGCCCAAGAGGCTTTTAATGCCCCTTATGCTTTTCTCTTTTCTTTTGCTGTTTCAACTCAAACATTCGCTGTTCTTTTGCCTCTTTTTTCTTGCGATTTCTCTCTTTACGCTCCTGTTTGTTATGTTCCTGCTGTAACTTCAATGCTTGCTGCGATTTTGTGCCAATACCTGTCCCTATTGTCTGCTTTTTTACTTCTCGATGCATCCGTTTCGGATTTCTTTTTATATCCTTTACAACAGTTTCAACAGCCGGACTGAATTTCAAACTGAAATAGTATTGTTGAATATATTCCTGCACTTCGTAATCTTTTGGTTCTGCACCAAATATTACCTTCGCTACAGATAATTTACCATCCTCAATACGCTCGAATACGCCTACCCAAAATGGTTCTTCAAAATATACCGTCAGTTTTCCATTTGTTTTGTCCATAAAAATCCCTCCTAAAATGAATTGAACAAAGAATGGACAACCCGGAGGGGCAGGTTACTTACCCTATTTACATAGGACGGCTGGGCTACCTACCAGCTCTAGCATATCTTAAAAATATGCATTGCGTTTTTATCTTGTTTTTATCATATAAAGTGCAATATCACACAATATATCCTTACAATTTATATATTCTAATTCCTATAGTAAATCTATACAATCATCTTTTCCATTGATAGTACGAGACGATTTTAACATAATACTTTATCTGCTTTCAACACATAATCATGGGAACATATAATTCTGCTTCTCTGAATGATATCACCTCTAACAGAACAGTTTCCTTTTGCACAGCCTTCTATCGGTGTAAAATTTTCGCAGGAACCACATTTTCTGCGTTCCTTTTTCATTCCACGTCCATCGCACCGGATCATTTCATAACCAACAATGTATTTTTGCAATTCATCTTCCAGGATTGTCTTTTCGAGCTTTTCTCCTGCATCATTTCTCAGTTCAAAATGAATATCCTTGCCATTTATGTCTGCTTGCAAGGCTATATTATTATTTAAGAGACCTTCCTCGTTTAACTCATTGATTTCTTCACAATCCAGATTTTCAATAAATTGCAAAATATCTTCCATTATGTCCACAGACAAGCCATATCCTCCAGAGCTGTATTCATAGAATATATTTCCATAATAATCGCCTTCTTTTAAGGTTATCGCAATCACATAGTCCCTGGATTTGTAATCATCAGATAGATCATGGTACATTTTTGTCTTCTCCTTATACTGATATCTGTTCTGGTTTTCTTCCCTATACTTTTCATTTTTTATTTTATCGACTGCATTTTGTTTTTCTATCTTTGCTTCCATTGCAGCATAACCATTTTGCTTAAATTTTTCTATCAGCTCGTCCCCATAACAATCACGAAATTCTTCTCTACATTTCTTTAATGCATCCAGTTGTGTAGATAAAAACTCATCAAAGAAGCTTTCCGGAATATGTAGCCTGCTTGAAAATTGTCTTTTTCTCTTTGGTATCGTTCTTTGAGTGCTGGCATATCCCAACACTCCCATAGACACATCTAACACCCCTGCTAGTTCTACCGAATTTAATTCATATACTTTTTCAATCGCATCATAAATATTTATTTCTACACCGACTCCCTGTTCATCCTGTTGTAAAAGATCCAGAAATTTTTCATAACTTATTTTACATTGATCATAAGGTTTCTTAATATACCAAGGTGCTTTTTTCGTAATCTCGGTATAATACTCCAAAGAAGCTTCCCAGTCATCGCACTCTTCGCCTTCCTTGCATGTGGTATACATGCCACACACACCATTGGAGTCAAATCCACACGTTTTACAAATCTTATCAATTCTCACACTTATCACCTCTCAATCCATCAACATTTTTCTGCATAGATAAATTTTTTCATCAATTCTTTCCTTGTAATTATACACTTTTTCTGATGATATTGCTATCTGCAAGGATATTTGAACTTACTATTGAACTCTTCTTACTGAAAAATATAGATACTCAATTTGAATATTTTTTTCGACAATTACGTAGTATTTCTGTCTGAAGATTCTTATTGTCCTTTTTGGGGGCTTATAAATAAATTTTATTATATATTTATATAATTTTATACTGAAAACTTCAAAATAGAGATACTCGTAAATTTTACTCACCTGTATCCTCTGAAGAATTTCAGTTATTTGAAGAATATTTCCCTAACATGAAACTTCCCGCTTCGTATAAAGCCTTTTTATCTTGTTCAAATGGAATGGAGCTATTTTGTGGAGAAGAGGGTAGTTCTCTAGTCAGCTGTACCATCTACTCTTTAAAAGAAGCTCTTAATCAAAAAGAATTTTGGAATAATACACCTATTTTATCTGATCCAGAATTCACATATCATCTCCCCATTCTTTGTCTGCAAGATATAGGTGATATAACCATGAATTTGCAGGCTGTATCAGAAGGTAGAGACGATTATTTATGTTATCCCGCTCCTGACACCGATCGTTTTAACCTTCCTTTTAATGAATGGCTGGAGCGATATATTGTATGCCAGGGACATGAATTTTGGTTTTTCTTAAATCCGTAACTACCAAAATACTTTCTCTCTACTTTTTTTTATAGAAAAAATATATGCTTATGAAAAACACTCTGACTACTAATAAGTTGGAGTATTTTTATAATTCATATTATATTTATAGATTTACTCTCAGTGCTACACATTCCGGGGATTGAGGCCGTCCCCAAAGTGCGTTTTGATATCCAAACGCTATGCTTGCCAGGTACTTCCGAACACTTTTTAAGGAAACTATACCATCCGTCCAACCATTTTATATTAATTCTCATCCATATTATCTTTCTTCTCCATCAGCTGTTTCAGCCTTTTATTTATTTTACTTCTATTCTCCTCCTGTAATTTTCCGCAGAATAGATAGCAAAATTTCAGTGCAAACCACCAGATATACAAAGCTTTGAAGCTCTGGAATGCCTGATCATCCAGCATTCCATGTGCCACATTGTTGCGCATGTTAAATCCAAATTTTGAACAGAAAATCGTATTTAACGCAAATATAAGGTCTTCATCCAGGCTTTCTTTTACTCCTTCCAATTCTAAGACAGCGTGCATTGATTTTATTTCTTCAATCCCTTCTTCATTCATGTTGTAAACAGGTTCTCCACATTCTACTGCCAGATATCTTACTGCATTTTCTATCTGTGGAATCAGGATACTGAGCGCCGTCAAGAAATCTCCAGAAAAGCCAAACATGAGACCCTTGGTATACGATTCTTTTCTCCCCTCCGGAATCGCACAACTTACATCTACAATCTTTTTTACATCACTCTCTTCGATCAAAAATCTGGAACGAATATATTCAAACGTATTGCTCACCAGGATCTGTGCAAAATAATCCATCTCCATGGCTGCTGTCCGCTCCATATTATCCTTAAGCGCACCTTCATCGATTGTTCCATCAGGCTTTTTCACAGGCCTGCTTTTAGCAATTAATTTTCCTCCTTTTCCAAGGATTGCCGCTGGAAATATCGTGTTCAGGATCCCCGTCCTATTTAATACTTGATTCTTTACCTTTTCTCTTATCGGAATCGGAAGAAATGAAGCAAAATAACATAATGCCTCTTCTTTATCAAGATCTTCCAGTTGGCGGAACAGTTCTTTTACAATGCCGCTGGCATCCTGTTTATCACTCCATACCATCATCTCCGAAAGGGAAGCTTCTTCTATCTGTGCTATTTCCTGCAACAGTGCCTTTCTTTCTTTTTCCGTACCTTGTATGGTCTTTAACAACTGAATAACCTCTTTCAAATAGTGAATCTTTCTCATTAAATTTCCTTTGGAAGAGGCCCCGGCATATTCAGCCTCCATCCGGACAGCCTGAATCTTACGTCTTCGTATCGCAATCAGTTTAGGTTCAGTAATACACTTTTTCTTCTGCCAGTTATTTTTTCTGCAATAGAGTTCTTCCAACAGATCACAAAACTTACCAATGAGCAGTGCATCGCAGCTATTATCATCGTAAGTTTTCAAGATATTTTCCACATAAGGGATCAGATATCCTGTATCCACTTTTTCCTCCATGGCAGTTTTTATCAAATATCCAATTTTTGCATGGCTGCTGTTATCATACTCTTCTAATACTTTTATCAGCAGATTCTTTCGCACCTCTTCATTGATTTCCTTGCTTCGGATTTTTTTAGAGATAAACAAGATCCGGTTTATAGCCATGATATGATCTGCAAATGCACCGGTGTTCTTCAAGTGTTCGCAATAAGCCGTTTCTGCTATTTTAGCATTTGAAAAATCATTTTCCACAACCCATAAAAAATCCGATATCTTTGCCTTGTTGATCGGTGCGATGGGATAGCTTCGGATTTCCTCCAGCAATGCCTGATACTCTTCTCTATTTATATCTTTCCGATTCCAAATGCTGCGGGCATAGGAAAACGGTACGTCTTTAGGCGTATCAATCCATCGTTCCACAATAATATCCACCAGAAGATTCCTGAATTCCCCATCCATCGTTCCGCAGAAATCTGTCAGTGCTTTCTCTGCCGTTTGAAAATTAGGTCCTTTTAAA
The DNA here is from genome assembly GCF_020538025.1 of Blautia sp. MSK17_66. Taxonomy (NCBI): domain Bacteria; kingdom Bacillati; phylum Bacillota; class Clostridia; order Lachnospirales; family Lachnospiraceae; genus Blautia; species Blautia sp. MSK17_66. The sequence goes on along the minus strand of NZ_JAJBNQ010000051.1, from coordinate 613 downwards.
ATCTCTGCGATCCGCTCTGCCATTTTTTCTGCCATACATATTCCTCCAACCTTTTTCTATAGGAAAAGTATAATGTATTTTTCTTTTTCCTGTAAAGCAGAAAGACCTGAAATTCCAGGTCTTTCTGTCATCATTGATTAGAAATTGAAATTCACACTTATTTTATATCCTTGGAGCCCATAGAAGTCGCCCATCCAGCCTGAATCCTTTGTATTACGCTTCCATCCCGTGCATCGATCGTAAGGAGTGGAACACCGGCATTATCCATCGTCACGTCTCCCATGACCGGTCCATCCTCCCCATTTCCGTACTCATACTCTGGCTCTTTGGATGTCCAGGTTCCATAAAAATCCCACACCGGGATCAGGACTGCTTCGGTATCGCTGCCTTCACTGTCTGGCATGCACATATAACCCAGCTGTACCTTTGTTATGGTTATCTCCGCACTCTGTGCATCAATGGACGGATAACGGTAGTGGCTTCCTCCATCAACAGAGATCAGCCGATTCTTGTCTTCTGTCATGACCTGCAAAGTGATCGTTTTTTCAAAGATATCCTTGACCTCATCAAAAGGAAGTAAGAACAGCCTCTCATCGGAAGCATTCGATGCTTC
>NZ_JAJBNQ010000050.1:0-6636 GCF_020538025.1 Blautia sp. MSK17_66 | reverse complement strand
TTCTACCTGGCGAATTGCATCTTCTGATCTTTCTAAAAATAAATTTATAATATGTATATCTTCCATATCACATTTCTCCCCTGTATATTAGTGTTTTTATGCAGATAGGTTATTTGCAGTGTGCCATATTAATGTTGTCTATTATATATAACGTATTTTTTTCTGTTTGGTTGCACTTTTTTTCTATTTTTATAATTTTTTTGTTACCATGCTTCCATTATCACTATAACATATTATCTAAACATTCTTCTCTCTTGGTCAACTATTAATATCGTAATCTACTTCTGCAAATAAAACTACATGCAAAAAATGAAAAAAGGAGCTGCCATTCCATGTGTATTCATGAAAGGCAGCTCCTGCTTGAATCATTTTTATTTAACAACTACTTTTACTTTTTTACGGATCTTTCCAGATTTCACTGTGATATAAGCTGTTCCCTTGTTCTTTCCGGGGATCACACCACTGGAACTTACCGTCACGATCTTCTTATTCGAAGAACTGTAGGTAACCTTCTCCTGGGAAGTGATCGGGCTGATGACTGGTTTCAACGTAAGTTTTTTATTCCTTGCAACGGTCACGCTGGATTTCAGTCCGGTGATCTTTATTGTTCTTACCGTTGTTTTCTGCACAGTAATAGAAATGACCTGTTTCTTGCCGCTGGCCAGTGTAATGGTCACTTTGATTATTATTTGAATTCCAGCCCTCAGCCTTTTCATTGACAGAGGGCTATTATGGGCTTAACAATTATTGAGCATCCCTTAACTGATCTACAATGCTGCATTTCGCTGCGTTATCATACATCATGCAAGGAATCAGCCACCCAAGCAGAAGAAATACCGGAATTGTCAGCAGGACAGGCAGAACGGTGAACCGATACTCAAAGAACCAGAACATACTGCCCAGCATTTTTCCTGCAAGAGGTCCCACCGCCAGCGACAGAATAAAGGCCGCCGCTACGGAAGACATTGCGTAAAACAACCCCTCGTAGATCAACATGGTTTTGAGCTGTCGGGACGTCATTCCTACAGCCTGAAGCACAGCAAATTCACGGCGGCGGGAAAGAATACCGGTCATCATGGCGTTGAAGAAATTTAAGAGTCCCACCAGCCCAATGATAGCACAGAGGATACCACCGATCAGAAGGAACATCTGCCGGAACTGAGCAAACTCAGAGCGAACCGTGGCTTTGCTTTCATACATCAAGGGCGAAAACTCACCGGCCGTGAGCTTTGACAGATATTGCTCTGCTTCGGCCTCGTCAGCTTCGTCCGCTGTGTCGAACAGGTAGAGCATCGGAACGACTGCACCACCGCTGTCCCTCTGTGCGGTGTCCACAGGCAAAACTGCGTTATATCCAATACCACCATAACGATAACCCATGGAGTTCGGAAGTTCTACCAAGGCGCAGACCGTGTACTCTACATCTCTGGCCCCATACAATTTTGCCTGAAAGTACTCCTCCGGTGTATCTTCGGTGAGTTCCCCGGTGCGGCTGTCGATATATTTCACATCGTCCGCATAGGTAACGGTGATCGTGTCTCCCACCTTGGGGTAGTATTCAAGATTGGGCAGATTACCGTAGTCATCTAAGGAAACCGCAATGGCAATGGCGTTATTGTCCGGCTCCAACATGGGAGAAATATCTCCGTCGAATACTTGCAGCTTGTCAAACAGACTGTTATCCAGAGCCTCGATTCTGGTATCTCCCATCACCATATTGCCCCGGTGCTCCAGACGGCTCATATGGCTGTCCAACTGTTCGGCGCTTTCGTACCTTGCATAGTCCTGCCGCAGAGCATCCTCCGTCATCCACAGGTAGGCGGGTTTTCGCACAGCATATCCCGTGCCGGAAAGACTGGCCTTTGTGTTTGCTGCGATCTCCTCAATCTGTTCTGGCGTGATGAATTCATCTGCCGGGTTGTAACGGAAATAGTCGGGAGTGCTGACGATAAAATCGGCGCAGGTCATGGAGGATACATACTTCTCCATGCTGAAGCCTCCCACAAAGGCACACAGCGCATTGAACAGTGTCACCGACAGTGCCAGAGACACGACCACCAGCACCGTCTTTTTCTTGTTTCGTCCCAGATTGGCAAAGGCCATCTGATGGAGCTTGGCTCCCCGGGTGCTGCGCTGTTTTTTCTTAGTCTGTATCGCATCCGTATATTTGGTAGCCTCTACCGGAGAGACCTTAGCTGCCATTTTGCCGGGCTTGGAACAGGACAAGAGCACCGTCAACAAGGCGAACAGCATAGAACCAAGGAAGATCACAGGCGATGTGCTGATGGTGGTGATGCCTGCATCCAACTGGGTGGAGCGCAAGACAACAGGCACCAGAACAGCGCCGATGCCATAGCCCAGCAGCAGCCCCGCCGGAATACCGATCAGACAAAGCAGAAGTGCCTGCTGGCGAATGATGCGTTTGAGCTGCCGGGGCGTTGTGCCAATGGTCTTCAGAAGTCCGTAAAACCGGATATCCCCCGCAACAGAGATCTGGAAAATGTTATAGATGATAAGATACCCAGTGAAAATCACCAGCAGCAGAAAAGCTGCTATGGCGATCATCAGCTCTGGATCGAGCTGCGACTCCAGTTGGGATGAGGTATATCCCCAATTGACGCCGATTCGAACGCTGTTGGGATCAGTATAGCTGTCCCATGTGTAACCAAGATCGGTATCCACCTGCTCCATCTGCCCTTGAATGTTTGTGCCGGAAGCCAACATGACATTCAAATCGGTGCGGAAAGGCTGTAACCCTGTTTTCACTGCCTGCGCTTCGATGTCATCTGCGTAATCACGGCTGATGTTGATGTAGTGAACAGGCATTAGTTCATCATAGTCCCAATAGCCCACCAGCGTAAAGGTATCTGTTACAGTAAAGGCGGTTTGATCCTTGTCCGTGATGGAATAGGAAACCGTGACCTCGGCACCCAGCTCCGGCGTTACGCCAAGCAGCTGCAACGCTGCCGTATCCATGGCTACTTCTTTGCCGCTTTCGGGCATCCGCCCGGTAGTAGGGGTGGCATAGCTCCATTTGGTGCAGTTGGCATCCATGTAGCTGATCTCTGCAGGCGTTTTGGAAAAGACACCATCCACAGTGATGCCGATCACCTTCCGTGCCCCCACAGCCTTCACCTTTGGATGAGCAGCGATACGTTCCGCCTGCTCGGGGGAAACATCTTTAAAGGTGCCGTGTGCATAACCGCCTACCTGCCGAAACTGGTAGGTTTCATAACTGGCGTTCAACGACAAGACAATGGTGAACATGGAAGTAAATAGCAGCGTTGTCAGCGCAATGGCAAAAATGGCGATCAGATTGCGGCGACGGTTCGCATAAAGGGATTTTAAGCTGAGCTTTCGAATACATTTTCTGTTTTTGACATTCATCGTGGCCACCTCCCGTTAGTTCTGGGAGACGATCCGACCATCTTCGATACGGATAATGCGGTCTGCCATCTGCGCAATTTCTTCGTTGTGAGTGATCATTACGATTGTCTGGGCGAACTTTTGACTGGTGACTTTCAAAAGGCTCAATACATCCTGGCTGGTTTTGGAATCCAGATTGCCGGTGGGTTCATCTGCCAGAATGATAGCGGGTGCTGCCGCCAGCGCTCGGGCAATGGCTACCCGCTGCTGTTGACCGCCTGAGAGCTGATTGGGCAAGGCATCCAGACGGTCGCTCAGTCCAAGCGTCTGCACGATCTGCTGCACAAAAGCCTTGTTTACCTTTCCGCCATCCAGTTCAGTGGGTAGAATGATATTTTCATATACATTCAGCACCGGAACAAGATTGTAGCTCTGAAATACAAAGCCGATTTTCCTGCGGCGGAAGATGGTCAGCGCTTCCTCCTTCAGGGAGAAAATATCCTGTCCGTCCACTATGACCGTGCCGCTTGTAGGGCGATCCAGCCCGCCCAGCATATGCAACAGCGTGGATTTTCCGGATCCGGATGTGCCGACAATTGCAACAAACTCTCCCTTCTTCACACTTAAATCAACTCCATCCAACGCATGAACTGCGTTATTACCGGAGCCATAAATCTTTTTCAGGTCTTTTGCCTGTAAAACCTCCATAAACGAGTACCTCCATGAAAAAATCTGTATGTATGAAAGGAAATGATCCTTTGATACATACAGATTATCGCATAGGATTCTTTCCACATTCTTTCCGGCAGAAAATGAAATCTAACAGTTTTGATAGAATTGTTGTTATTTCGGCAGAAATATGGAAAACGTACTTCCTTTTCCCGGAACGGAAGCAACCTTGATATAACCGCTCTCACCGGATATAATCTGTCGGGCAAGGTATAAGCCGATGCCAACCCCTTCTTGTTCCTGAACAACATTTGAACGATAAAAACGGGAAAATATCTTTGCCTGCTCGTTTTCCGGGATACCTGAACCGGTATCCGATATATCGATCCTTGTAAACATTTCGTAACTTACGGTAGAAATCGTGATTGTTCCATGCTCCGTATATTTGATGGCATTGTCTACAATATTAGCCAGTGCTTCCGCTGTCCATTTGAAGTCAAATGTAGCGGAAATATCTGTATCGTACAGATATATGGATAATCCTTTTCCAGAAGCCTTGGCGGCATATTGTTCTACTACGCTTTCAAGCAGCGGCTGAAGTGATGCTTGCTGAGGGGAAAGTGAAATGATCCCATTTTCCAGTCTGGAAAGTTTTACGAGAGAATCAATCAGAAATCGTAGCTTTTCCGATTGTTTGTACAGTGCCTCCACATTTTCCTTTGCCGATGCAGACAGAGTTTTCTCCATCAAAAGCTCGCTGTATAACAGCAGGTTTGCAATCGGCGTTTTCGTCTGATGGGAAATGTCCGCAATCAAGGATTTGATTTTGTCTTTTTCCTGTGCCATATTTCGAGAAGATGCTTCTGCGGCAGAAAGATAGTGTGCAAACTTTGTTTCCAAAGCAGACAGCTGGCTTTCATCAAAAGTTGTTTCAGAAAAGGAGCCGGTCATGGCGGCGTCCAGCATCCTTTCGATTTCTTCCATCGTTTTTATGACCTTTCTCCGCTCCCATAATACAACAGCTGCTGCCGCCAGAAAACACAGCAGTATGATCGCGATGCCGCTTTTATTCATCTTTTGTCACCCAGCTATAACCGATTCCATAGACGGTTTTAATGTATTTCTGTGCCCCAAGCTTATCCCTCAGACGCTTGATCGTAACAGACAAAGCATTTTCATCCACATATTCAGCACCATCTGTCCAGATCCTGTCTACAAGGTCTCCACGGGTCATGGTTCGACCACGATTTTCAACAAGCAGACGCAGTAATTTTTGCTCTGTTTTACTCAATTCCACTTTTGAATCTCCCACATAAAAGGTCATAGCCTCAAAGTCAAAGTGAAAAAGATCAATATGGGTCGGTGCATTTTTATGGCTTGACGCTTGCTTTCGCAGTTGGGTATTCACCCTTGCCCGCAAAACCGAAAGAGAAAAGGGCTTGGTAATGTAATCATCAGCGCCCCTCTCCAGTCCGTCCACGATGTCCAGATCGGTATCATTGGCAGTCAGCAGAATAACAGGAATCCCGGGTGTGTTTTCCTTGACCTCCCGGAGCAGCTCAAGCCCACTGCCATCCGGTAGATTGATATCCAACAGGATCAGGGATACACCGCCGCAAAGCAGCTGCTCCTTCGCCGTTTTCAGGTCTTGGCAGGAAATGATCTTCCGATCATCTACTTTCAGTGCTTTGCATAAACCTTGATTCAAACCAATATCATCTTCAACAATCAATAATTGCTCCATATATCTCACTCCCTCGTTACTCAAAGGTATTCGGCAAAGTTAATAACAAGACACAAAAATAACCGCCCCAGCAAAACTGAACGGTTATTTTCAATCAATTAAGTATGTGGACTAACCGTCTATCGGCAGCACACTTTTTCTATAATCATATTAGCACGCATATGTGACAATGTCAAAAAATTTCTTCATTCTCTTGGTTATTAATCTCCTTGATCAGCTGTACTGCCTTCTTTGCATCATCGGTTTTCACGAATATATCCACACCATATATTCCAAATCCAGGTGCTCCATGCATTGCAACATTCGCACCTGCTTCCTGGGAAAAAGCTTCTATTCCACTTTGCTTTAACATTTCTACGAGCTGTTCTGTCTCTACTATATTCTGTGCATTATAAATCTTTGTCCATTCTGTCTTAGATTGGGAAGTTTCTTTTCTCTCCTGAACATTTGGTGAATTCTGATTTCTTTTTCGATTAATAAATGCTAAGGTCCTAAGAATAATAAATGACACAATAGTAATACCTATCAGAAATCCCAATGCCAATCGTGTTATCTGTGTTTCTGTAGCTCCCATTCTAAATAAACATATACCATAGATGACTGTAAAAATTCCTGCACATATTACACTGGTGAGAAAATTTCGCCATATAGCAGCACTTTTTGGCAGGCATTTATCCCATATTCCATTATACACCATAATAGCTACATATAGGATTCCTCCTACTAAGACAGTTACTATCTCTCCCAAAACCAAACGAGTATCCACCATTAATAGCATCTGAATAATAATCGCTAACACACCAATCACAAACATTGATGCAAATGCAAGATTTCCAGCCTTTAATGCTTTTTGTTTC